>CALFHF010000276.1 GCA_937875855.1 uncultured Flavobacteriales bacterium | reverse complement strand
ATCCTTCCCTTGAAACTGAGTGATTCCCGAATGTCTTTCTACAGTAACTCCTGGATAATTAGCGACTTTCTGTCGCAATCCTGTGAGTCTATTAAAAATAGAAGTCTTGCCGCTATTAGGAGTGCCAGCAAGGAAAATTTGAGATTGTCTGGATTTCTCCGCAGACATTATATACTAATCAGGATCTGAGCTAACTCTTCTTCACGCAGAGCATAATTACCATGCTCCGTTTTCACGTATGTAGCTCCACGGAATGGTGCCGAGCGAAGAATCTCTATTCGACTGCCTTTGAGAATACCAAGTTCTAAAAAACGACCGACTTCAGCATCATCTGACCATCCTAATACGGATGCACTCATTCCTGATGTAAGTTCTGACGCCTTTTTCATATCGTTTACAAAGAAAGGATAAGGAATGGAACTTAGAGATACCATATTGAAGGTATTTTATCCCTTTTGCTCTTTCCTCAGCATTTCTATTTTCATACTAAAAATAGCGCCAATAGTGCTGGCACGCTTCTTTATCTCTTCAGCATTTACACCTTGAAAGTGAGTATCTACGGTATGATGAAAGAGGCTGAGCCATCTATCAAAATGCCGTTGATCAATGCCTAGCTTCATGTGCTTAGGAAAAGGCTGTCCACGATAACTTCCTTCATCCAGAAGGATAGATGACCAGAAGCTAACCATGTTTTGAAGATGAGACTCCCAATCGCTAATCGTTGAATTGAAAACATGACCTATTAAGTCATCTTCTCTCACTTGATTATAAAAAGAATAGACAAGATGCTCGACTTTTTCCCGGCTATCAATATCAGATTCTAGGGGCTTCATGGCTTTTTAAATAGGCATTAGATGCTTTCATGAGCGGATACATGTATACATCTTCGGTAATGAACGGAACAGTTTTTCTGAATTCGAGAATGATTTCTTTCAAGACGCTAGATGTATCACCAATACCCCTTAGCTCAATGGCTTGTGCAGCATTGAACAGTTCAATGGCCAATACACCTCTCATGTTTTCAAGCACACGCATGGCTTTAGTAGCGGCATTTGCTCCCATACTCACGTGATCCTCTTGTCCTTTAGATGAATCAATAGTATCTACAGATGCCGGAGTACATAGTTGCTTGTTCTCACTCACTAGACTTGCTGATGTATATTGGGTAATCATGAAGCCAGAGTTCAAGCCTGCAGCTTCAATTAAGAAGGCAGGAAGACCAAGCACTCCGCAGTTCATTTTATACGTTCTACGTTCTGAAATACTTGCTATTTCGGCCATAGCAATGGCCAATGTATCTAGGGCTATTGCCAAGGGTTGACCATGGAAGTTACCAGCTGAGATGATAAGTCCTTCTTTTGGGAAAATGGTGGGATTATCCGTTACAGAAGAGATTTCTATGGCCATTACTTTTTTCACGTGCTCCAAGGTATCCCATGAGGCTCCGTGCACCTGAGGGACGCACCGTAAACAATAAGGATCTTGAACATGCTCTTTTTTTCGGCCAATACCTTTGCTGTCTTTCAATATCTTTCTCACGAAGGCTGCCACTTTCTGTTGACCAGGATGTGGCCTCACTTCATGAATTCCTTTGTAAAAAGGTGCAAGATGTCCATCCATGGCCTCTAGACTGATGGCAGCGATAGTATCTGCCCATCGGAAGAGATTCTCAGCTTCTTGACAAAGCAAAGACCCATGTGCCGACATGAATTGTGTGCCATTGAGCAAAGCAAGTCCTTCTTTGGAGGAAAGGATAACAGGTTTCAATCCTTCGGCTTTCAAGGCTTCAGCGGAAGACATGACTTTTCCGTTATAACGCACCTCTCCTTCTCCAAGCAACGTCATACTCAAGTGAGCCAGTGGTGCTAGATCACCTGAAGCTCCTAAAGAGCCTTTCGTATATATAATTGGTAGGATGTCTTTATTGAAACAGTCAACCAACAATTGAACAGTGTCAAGTTTTACACCTGAATGACCCAGGGAAAGTCCTTGTATCTTGAGAAGGATCATGGCCCGAACCAGTTCAGGAGCTATTTCCTCTCCCATTCCACAGGCATGTGATCTGACCAGATTAAGTTGGAGTTGAGCAAGGTCCTTTTTAGCTATTGCCGTATCTGCGAGAGCACCGAATCCAGTGTTTATTCCATAGACGGCCTTCTCGTTCTTGTCTAAATAGGAGTCTAAAAACTCTCTACAAGAAGTAATGCGTTCCCTGGCCGCAGCGCTAAGTTCAATGAGATGACTCCCTCTAGCCAATGCATGAACATCAGAAAGTAAAATCTTGGAATCTATAGATAAAGTCATAGAAGGCTTGAATAAGGTTTCGAAATTAGCTAAAACCTACAGCCTTTCTAATCAATGGCGACACTTAAGGCAGGTCCTGCAGGCTCTATAGTTCAAAAGATGGGCAACAGCAATAGAAATACCGCCAAGCACACTCATCGCATCTCCTACTAAATTGTGGAAAACAAGATGTCCGAGAAAAATCAGTCCAAAGCCAATGAAGGCGGTAATAATTGGATACCCTCGCTGATGATGATTCTTATATCCATTCACCAATGCAATGAAGGCTAGAATCATACTGGCGCCTATAAATAGGACGTCATATAACGGATTTGCTAAGAAACTTGCGCCCCCCAATAATCCGAACGTCATGATTAAGGGCACTAAAGCACAGTGTATGGCACATAGAAATGAGGCGCTAGCGCCTAAAACGTCTGCATCAAAACCAAGTACTTTTTTCATTCGGCTACAAAATTAAGAAGAATGTGCTTACCACGATCTATTATATGTGTTAGTTCGTCTAATTCCAGATAACTTATGGTGTACATAACTTTAAGTTTATCGAA
>CALFHF010000275.1 GCA_937875855.1 uncultured Flavobacteriales bacterium | reverse complement strand
GGAACTTTATGTTTCATAGGGCTCAAAAATATTTCATTCAAAATATATCAGTATGAAAAATATAGCTCACATTCTTACTAAATAATCAAGTCTTAAAATGATACACCCTGATACGGAGATTCAATTTATTAGTGAAGAAATAGGTTACGGTGTGGTAGCCAAGAAGCTAATTCCTAGAGGGACCATAACTTGGGTACTAGATGCATTAGATAGGATCTGGACTCCAAAGGAGATTCAGGCTGTTGATAGTGTTGAGCTCTATCGAGAAATGTTAAATGATTTAATGAACCTTCATCAGTCAGGGATGAACAATAAACAGAATGAGATTCTGAAAGTACTCACGGTTTTCTCGGTTGTGTTCATTCCATTAACCTTTATTGCTGGTGTTTATGGAACTAATTTTGAGTTCTTGCCGGAACTGCATCATCCTTATGCATACTACATTTTTTGGGGAGCCGAGATTCTTTTAGGATTAGCCATGCTCTTATATTTCAAAAGCAGAGATTGGCTCTAGGCTTCATGATCAGTCAGTGATTTTGACCAATGTGACTTGATCAACCGAACTCAATTCTAGATACCTTTGACCGGTAAATCCAGGAATAGAAAAAGAAAAGGCACCTGCACTCACCGATACATAGTAAATGTTGTGAAGTTGCTTGCCTTGTTCATCTAGCAGTCTGATTTCTACCTCGCCATTGAACTCGCTGATAAATTGAAGATCTTTCCTTCCGTCTGCATTTGTAATTAAAGTGAGTCCATGCCAAGGGCCTGTATTCCCAGTAGATTGAACTGAACTTGAATCTATATAGGTCGCATAGCTGGAGCTATCGTCTCCATTAGTCTTACCTTGAGTGCACGTAAGGATAGGTTCTATGTTCCCAGCCTTGAGAAAGCAAATAATTTCATTCTCAGTCAAGAGCTGCATAGGAGTTCCCATCATTTTATAATGATCAGTAAGCTTCTCAGTGATACTTAACATGAATACTTCTTGCAGTATTCCATAAGGCATGATTAGCGTTCCTTGGCCCAATACCTTTCCCTCTATTTTCCCAGTTCGTTCAAAATCAATATTACCAGTGCTGAACTCAGACGATAAACTGTCACTCCATTGAGCACCTAGCTTCAAAGGGAACTTCAGATATAACTCAGGATTGCTCATGATTAGCCCAGTCTCACCCGCTACACCTCCATGTTTTAAATAGCCTTGCTCATTCAGTTCAGCATATATGTAGCTTCCTGATCCTAGGCTATAACAAAGATTACTTCTTGGAAACTCATCTTTAAAGGGACTCAAAGAAGGGTCAGTAATGCTGACTGCTTGACTCCTATGAACAATCAAGGAACTAGCATCCCAAAAAGTTGAATTAGAATCGAAGGTGAGCTGTGGGTCTTTAACTGTGTGAAGTATGAACTGCGATCCTATCTCAGGTTGAAATCCTTCAGCGTCTAGCAATTGCTGACCTTCTACATATATATGTAGAAGAAGGATTGAAAGGGATAGGATAAAACGCATTATTCATAGAGTCAAATCAGTTGTTCAACATGACGGGCATTACCAGCATAAGTATATCCTCATGTTCGCTGGCCGGCACGGCTGGCACCATTATTCCCGCTCTGTTAGGAGCACTCATCTCTAGAACGACATCATCACAATTCAAGTTGTTCAACATATCTATTATGAACTTTGAGTTGAATCCTATCTCCATATCCTCTCCTTCATAAGAGCAGGTAAGACGTTCATTCGCTTCGTTAGCGAAATCAAGGTCTTCAGCCGATACGATAAGGTCAGATCCAGTAATCTTCAGTCGCACTTGATGAGTAGTCTTATTGGCAAAGATAGAGACACGTCTGATTGAGCTCAAGAGGCTAGGACGTGAAATTGTCATTTTATTTGGATTTACCTCTGGGATAACTGCCTCGTAAGTCGGGAATTTCCCATCAATTAAACGAGAAACAACCGTCATTTCATCAAAGGTGAAACGTACGTTCTTATCATTGTATTGAATCTCCACTTCAGCTGAAGTAGAACCCAAAAGTCCTTTCAAGAGATTCAGCGGTTTCTTAGGAACAATGAAACTAGCATTGCCTTTGGCCATAGAATCAGTTCTGCTGTAGCGCACAAGTCTGTGCGCATCTGTGGCTACAAAGCGAAGATGATCTTTCCCGAATTCAAAGAAGACTCCTGACATAACTGGTCTCAAGTCATCATTTCCTGTTGCAAAAAGTGTTCTAGTGATTGCTTCACAGAAAACTTCGGCAGAAAGTTTCACCTTAGATGGAGATTCTAAGTTAGGTACTTTAGGATACTCATCGGCATTGAAACCAGAGAGTTTGAACTTCCCATTCTCTGAAGAAATCTCCATACCATATGTCTTTTCATCGACAGAGAAGGTCAAAGGTTGTTCAGGGAAATTTTTCAAGGTATCCAAGATCAAACGAGCTGGAATTGCGATTCTTCCTTCTTCCTTAGCTTCTACTGTGGTGCGAGTGACCATGGTAGATTCTAGGTCCGAGGCCGAAATCGTAAGCTGTTTTCCTTGAATCTCGAACAAGAAATTATCCAAGATAGGTAAGGTGTTGCTGGAGTTCAGGACTCCTGCTATACTTTGTAATTGCTTTAAAAGAGCAGAGCTTGAGACGATGAATTTCATAGTCGTACTAATGATTTTAGACTACAAAGATGGCTAAAAGCCTTCAGAAAAGTGGTGGAAAAACTAATTTAGAATGTCCTTTTTTCAACTATTCTAGACCGTGCTTAGGTCTTAAGGCTGAAGAAAATCAGCCTTCCCCTTCATGATCTTATCAAAGGTCAATCGCTGTCCTAGGCATAGCTCGCCCTTATAGTAGACATATAATCGCTCGGGATCTATACCTACTACAGTGCCATCAAAGATGGGTGGGGGGCTTTTAAAAAAGATAGTGCAAGACTCTCTTTCACCTTTAGTATTCGTCACAGTGATTTTACAATCTGGCACTTGGGCTAATACAGAGTCCTCCTGTGCAGTAGTCAATCTAGACTCAAAACTCTCCAAATTAACTGCCTTGAAGCTTTCAACAAATGTGGAGATGTCTATCATATTCGCAGCTACTGATTTTCCTTTGAAGTCAACTATGCTCATCTGGTCTTTTCTGTCATCTGGGACAATGATTCTCACACCATTACTCGGATTCTTTGGGGTTTCTATTTCTATCTCCGCAATATTTAAGGTGGGATGATAGAAGACACCAGTCCATCTCCAATCCTTAATGATGCCATGGAAACGCGTGGTCAGATATCCCCTGAATCCTCTCACTTCTATGATGAAGGGTTCCTTGGACAAGCCATCTTCAGGAGTTTCTAGAATAGCGTATGTCCCCTGATTATTTGCAGTGGCTCCTCCTACATACCACGTCTTAATCCAGGTACCATTCAAGTCTGAGACCTTCACTTTTCGGGTATCGCTAAGAATAATTTTCATCACATTCTCTCGTGCCGAGGTAGACACTGGACTTTGAACACCGGTTCGAACAAAGGTTCTCATTAAAAGCTCTATCTGATGTGGCATGGCAGACATGCTATCATTCAGGGTCCAGAATTTTTCTAGACCTCTTTTCAATGTGATAGCCGGATTATGTCCATCATCAATCCAAATCGATCCTATTGATGCTGTGTCTTCTATGGCGAACTCACTTAACGCACTGCCAGAGACCCTTCCATTCTTGTTGTTATAAATGAAATAGGCCGTGAGTCCCATAAATAAAGCAACAAAGAGATAAATCAGATTCTTGTTCATGCTTTTTCAGATTTGGAATAGCGCATCTTGCGCATGAAATTCGAAACAAGACCGAGAATCAGAATCAATAAAAGCGGAATAAGCATGTTAAATGCTTGCACCCTTCCCTTGTTCTTCATCAAGTATTCCTGATCTAGTTGACGAAGCTTTATTCCCTTTGTTCGAATGGAAATTAGACTGGTTTCATCCAACATATAATTCACTGCATTCAACAAGAATTCTCTGTTGCCGTAAATCTTGTTTTGCGTATATCGATCATAGCCCAATGTGAAATAATTCTTTCCATCAGAGCTCAACTTGTTCTTGAGAATGTCTCCATCAGACACTATCAGCATGCTTGTGTTCAGGCTTTTCTCCACGAACTTGAAACCTTCTTGAATATAGGTAGGACTGATTCTGTTCTTGAATGCCGATTCGAATTGCCCTTCAAGGATCACGGCTACAGGCTGATAGGGTTGTTTCTTATTCCCAAAATCAGGGTCAATGGAAACTATGTTCAAGTTAATCCTCACCGGAGGTCTAAGGACACGTGTGAATTCTGAAGTAGTTAAGAGGATGGTCTTCTTTACTCCTGGCTGTGAAATAGTGTCAATACTGCTCACGAATTCAGTCAAGATAGGGTCTATGTTTCCTACGATAGGGTGCTGTGACCTTGGAACTAACTTCGGCTGAAAATACCATGGGAAAAGTTCTATTTGAGGTTGATTTCCGCGCATTCCCGTAGTGATTCCTATAGGTGCGCAATTTCTATCCAAGAGGATATTGTTATTCAGTCTCACTCCATAATCAAATAGCATTTCCTCTATTCCTAATTTCCTAGGAAGACCCATGGTCTGCTGCTGAGTTCGCAGACTATCAAGGTCAGTCATGATAGGATCCACGAACCACATGATTTTACCACCACGCATGATGTACTGATCTAGAAGGAACATATCTGTATCACTGAAGGTAGAATCAGGGTCAGCGATTATGAGTAAGTCGTGGGAATTTAACCGCTGTTTACCATCTTCAGAAATGGCGGTGCTTAGGGAATTTAACTGCCCACTTATTTCTACACGGGCTACTTGATAGCTTTCGGAAAGTAGTTTTTCTGCATCAGCGGTTTCCATTCGGCTTAGCTCGGAATGACCTTGAATAAAGGCAATGCTTGGTTTTTTTTTCGAAGTCACCCTGCGTATCGTATGGGCAAATTCATACTCAAGATTAATCACTGAGTTATTAATTATCTCAGGGTCAGCAGCACGTTCATTGCTCTTCAATAATTGAAGAGGGGCGCTCTCACCGCGATAGGTGATGATAGCTCCTGGGAAGATTATTTTCTCTGAGATTCCGTCATTCGTCCTGAATGTAATGTTCGTGTATTGAAGGCCTTCGTCCTGAAGGAATTGATAGAACTTGTTGCGTGTTTCATTGTCCTCACTCTCTGAAGGATTGATGAACTCATACTCGAGACGTGCTCCCGCGTAAGCCTTCATCTCGTCAAGTCGTTCTTTTATTTCGCGTTCTAGCCTCTTGTATTCAGCAGGATATTCTCCTTTCAAATACACCTTTACGAAGACGACATCCTCAAGATTCTCTAGCATCTCTATTGTCGCGTCCTTCAACGTATGGCGTTTTTCCTCAGTAAGGTCGAAACGATTGAAGAGGAAACCGCTCATGACCACTACGCTCATGACAATCACTAGACCCATGAGGAGTCTAAAAAGGCTTTGGGTTCTATTTGAATATTCCCTTACCATTTCCTGCTTTCTATGCTTGCCTTGGTCAATAGAAAAAAGATGCCAATCAGTCCAAAGAAATAGATCATGTCCCGCGTATCTATTACTCCTCGACTCATGGAACGGTAATGCTCATTCATGCCCAGGTTCAGCATGACGTTATCCAATGGGCCGAGCAAATCAAAACTGGCTATAGACTCTAATCCCACGAAAAGGAAGAAAGAGAGGAAAATGGCCAAGATGAATGCGATTATCTGATTCACGGTAATAGAAGAAGCGAAAATTCCAATGCTCACAAAGGCAGCACTGAGGAAAGCTAGACCTATGTATGAACCCCAGATTCCGCCATGATCTACATTTCCTGCAGGCTCTGCCAGATTTGAAATTGTGATGTAATAAATGAGTGTAGGGACAATGCTTAACAAAGCTAGAAACCAGCCCGCAAGGAATTTAGCTACTATAATCCGAGTGTCACTAAGTGGTTTTGTCAAGAGAAGTTCAAGAGTACCTGTTCTCTTTTCTTCAGAGAAGGAACGCATGGTGATAGCAGGGATGAGAAACAGGAAAACCCAAGGAGCAAGAAGAAAAAGACTGTCCAACTCGGCATAGCCCCTATCAAGCAAGTTGAACTCGCCTGGAAACACCCAAAGGAAGAGTCCTACCATGAGTAGGAATACCATAATGACTATGTAGCCGATGAGGCTAGATAGAAATCCGTTTATCTCTTTATGAAGCAATGCCCACATATCTTATCCTGTGCAGAATTCTTTAATCATAGCCCGACAAAAATATCCTTTATATAAGAAGCGACTGAAGGCATGAGGCATGATACTTTTGACGCATCACAATCCTGAGCTCCATTCTGTGTTTATACTCCATGCTTCAGCGCGTGCAGCAAATAAAATCTTGGTCTGAGCCCATAGTTCCTTGAATAAGGTGGAGTGTCTGTATGCGTCTAGATCCGCTGGCCCATCCCAGATGCTGTAAGTGAAAAATATACACAAGTCCTCCTTGTCTCTCAATAAATCCAAGTGACGACAACCTTGGAAAGCGGCAATAGCGTCTCTTTTCTTCTCAAAAAGATCTAGGAAGACATTTACCTGATCTTCCTTGAATTTCATTTTGACTATTCGCTTCATCGCACTTCAAAGTCAATTCGTACGGTGTCGCCATTCTTTAGACCGAACAGAGATGCGGCTCCTCCAAAACTGTCTGTAGTACCCTGATTTATAGCTATTTCCAATAAATTATTGGAGCCAAAAAGCGCTAATGGGTCTCCCACAGTCACATCCCCATAAGAGCGAGCTAGACGCTTCACTTTATGGCGGGCAAAGCGTAATTCAAACTCCCTTCCTCTTCCTACCTCTTTGAAATGTTGGGTAGTGATGTTGGTCAAGATATTCTCATAAGAGTCTATATGCATTACATGCCCTCGAATGGAATTCGTATCAAGGATAGGCCTGAGCATAGCGAACTCTGTCTTAAGTTGACTAGCTTTCCCCATAATTTCGGGGGTTCCTCCTTGAGCCAAGTGCGCGGCTACTTTACAGAAAATGTCTTTGGTAGGAAATGTAAGATCATCAGTATTCTGAGAGATAGTAATCTC
>CALFHF010000274.1 GCA_937875855.1 uncultured Flavobacteriales bacterium | reverse complement strand
GATGAGGGCAGAATTAAAGGGCTCTGTGGGATATTGATTGCAGGTGAATCTGTTCTTCAGGTCTGTATTTATTACTGAATCTAGGAGTTGATCTCCTGTTTGAATACTTGGAAAGCTCAAGTCAGCTGCTTCATATTCAAAATTCTTAGTGGTAATCCTAAAGGGGAATTGCTCCACGGTTACCTATTGGGCCTGCGTTTCTATACTTAGCAAAGGCAATAGAATCCATCGATATATCAATGAAGTCAAGGGCAGGCTATTTAATTCAAACGTTAATAATTCACTAATCTAAACTGCAAAACCATTTTTGATGATGTTCAAGAATTCAGCACTTATTAAAGCATTATCGGCAATGATTTCTTCTCCAAAAAGAAAATGATTTTCTCCTTTGAAATCGCTGACATTTCCGCCTGCTTCTTTCACAATTATTGCACCAGCCGCAACATCCCAAGGATTTAGGCCGTATTCATAAAAGCCATCAAATCGCCCGCATGCCACATAAGCTAAGTCCAGAGCAGCTGTGCCCAGCCTTCTCAGTCCTCTGCTTTTGTGAGTGAATGTTTGAAGGATATCGAAGTATGAAGCTTCACGTTCAAAATCATCATAGGGAAACCCCGTGGCCAATAAACTCTGGAGCAACACTTTCTGATCAGAAACCTTAATTTTCTTTCCGTTCAACTGTGCTCCTTTGCCTTTTAATGCAGAGAAACACTCGTCTGTATTAGGTTCATAGATAACGCCAAGAATCAATTCTTCTCCATCAAGCAGCGCCACTGAAGTGCAGTATAGAGGAATACCGTGTACATAATTCGTGGTGCCATCTAAGGGGTCTATAATCCAGTTATAGCGCGTTCCTTTCTTGTCGATAGTTCCTTCTTCAGCTATGAAACCTGCCTCAGGTAGAAGTATTTCTAAGGCATGAACGAAGCTCTTTTCTGCTTCTTTGTCTACATAGGACACGAAATTATTGAAGCCTTTAATCTCTACCTTTTTCAGGTCAAAACTAGATCGCTCCGTTTTCATCCATTGACCAATTTCTTTGCTTAATACAATCAAAGAACTAAGAAGATGTTCTGTATTCATAGGTGGAATTATAGATGAAGAAAGGTAAATGGAAATCGGGAGAATCTCGCGTGAATTATGCCACCTGATTTTTCCTCCATCGCCAAATAGCGCCAATTAGTCCAGCAAGAATTAAGCTGAATGCTATGAATTCTGCTTGTGTAGCCTCAATTCCGAAGAGGGTGAGTTCCTCATTCACACGAATCTTTTCAATAAAGAAACGCTCTATTCCATTGAAGAATAGCACAAGGAAGAATATGACTCCAAAGGCCTTGATGCGCTTTCTCACCATCCAAAGCAAGAAGAAGATAGCGCTCGCCATGAAAAGCTCATAGATAGGAGTGGGGTACACTGCCGGATCCAGATATGTTCCATAGCCATCGAAAATGGGATAGTTCATGTCAGGTGAGATAATCTTACCTATATAACCGCCTTTTTCAGAAAATCCTTGAACTCCATTCACATTGTTCGGATAATCATAGGCCCAGATCCAATCAGGCGCCCAAGAGAGCCAATCAGGCTTAGGAAACTTGTTCGCGATTCCCCAATCACCATCTCCAGAAACCTGACAGCCTATCCTTCCAACTCCATAGGAGAGGATATAAGCCAAGGCAGCCGCATCAGCTCCTGCGAAAACGGGAATGCCGTGCTTCTTAAAATAATAGAGCACCATTCCGCCACCTAGAATTAATCCCCCGAAAACGGTAAGGCCAGATAAAATGCTGTCGACAGAGAACTCAGTAAAAAAGCTGATGATGTGATCAGGATCTTCTACAATGAAGAATAATTTGGCCCCCAGAAAACCCCACAAAGCCGCAGTCATCGCGATATTGCTTGCATGTTCTTTGGAAGTTACGGTGTACTCTACTTCTACTTCCTTAGGAAATTCTTTCGCTTCCTTTTTAACTTCTTGTGCGCGCAGCCAATAGAACAACGCTGCTCCTATGATAGCTCCGAACCAGGATCCAGTGAAGCTCAGAAGAAATGCAGGAGGATTAGCCAGCGCATCTCCGCTGTCTAACACCAAATACAGGAATTTAAAACCAAGCAAAGCACCTAGCAAGGAGTTGCTCACAAAGCTCATCAGACTTGGCTTTTCGCCTCTTTTAACCTTCTTGATAAGCACAGGAATTACTCCTTCCTGGGTCTTACGATCTATCTCTAACTTCAAGATGTAGGCACCCGTGAGAAAGGCAATCACTACGAAGAACCCGAAGGAATTGAAGAGTTTTAGAAACCCAACCTCCATACCGAAAAGATCAAGAAAAGCGTGATAGAGCGTAGGGTACATAAGGCGTTTAGTTTCGGTCTTGAGCTAAAAGTAATGCAGCTTCTATGATTCCATCGGAATTCAAGCGTTCCAAATGTACTTCTTGTATGCTATTCACAAGTTCAGCATCAAAAGGAACCTGAACACGAATATAGTTCTCTGTGAATCCTTGCAACATCCCGTCTATTTCTTCCGTCTCGAAGAGAACGTTTTGCTGTGTTCCTACATGCGCTTCATAATGAGCTCTTTGCTTTTTCAAGGAGAGCATGCGTAGCACCTTATTTCTTTTCTGACGGGTAGCCACAGGAACGGCACCATCCATGCGCAAGGCAGTGGTATTAGGTCGTTCGCTGTAGGTGAATACATGGAGGTATGAAATCTCCAATTCATGAAGTAGATCTAAGGTCTTTTGAAATTCTTCCTCGGTCTCACCTGGAAATCCTACAATCACATCAACTCCAATACAGGCATGCGGGATCAGTTCTCTGATCTTCTGTATGCGCTCACGATACAGCTCAGCGCGATAGCGCCTACGCATGCGTTCCAACAGCACATCACTGCCCGACTGAAGCGGAATATGGAAATGAGGCATGAATACTTTGCTCTCACTCACTTTCTTAATAATCTCTTCATTCAAGAGATCTGGCTCAATAGAGGAAATTCTGAAACGCGCAGCACCAGCTTGTTCATCTAATGCTTGTACCAAGTCCCTGAATTCATGTCCTTCCTCTGTCTTGAAATCCCCAATATTCACTCCCGTGAGAACGATTTCTTTTACGCCTTGGGCGCTAATCTCCTCCACCTGTTCCAATACCGAATCAATACTTCCGCTGCGGCTGCGGCCACGGGCCAGGGGAATGGTGCAGAAGGAGCAGAAATAATCACAACCATCCTGAACCTTCAAGAAGGAACGTGTTCGGTCACCAGCGCTCCAGCTGGGATGGAAGGTGCGGGTCTCTTTGATATGCTCATTCTTGACCAAGACTCCTTCACTGCGATCCAGATTCTTCAGGTATTCTTGAACCTTGAATTTGTCATTAGCACCTAATACGATATCTACTCCCGGAATGGAGGCAATCGCCTTAGGCTTCAGCTGCGCATAACAGCCTACCACGACCACATAGGCATCTGGATTTAGCTTGCGGGCTCTGCGCACTATGTTTCGGCACTTTTTATCGGCTTGCTCGGTGACAGAGCAGGTATTGATTACATAGACATCAGCAGCATCCTCGAAATCTACTCGGGCGAATCCTTCTCCTTCCAATTGACGGGCAATGGTTGAAGTCTCTGCAAAATTTAATTTGCATCCTAGAGTATAATATGCCGCTGTTTTTCCTGCTCGCATGAAGGCTTCAAAAGTAAGGCTTTCAGGAATGCAAATTCACAGGCTTGGAGCCATGATAATCTGCTTGAATTCAAGCTCCTTTTTTGCTCTGCTCTGAGATTATATGAGCCGTAGCCATGCGCAGATCTTCATAAGTGTATTTCTCGCCCAATTCATCTCGCACTACACGCAGCCCTTTGCCCTTATTTCGAATGATTACAGGTCTTATGGCTTTCAGTGTGGCTTCGTCTATGAATTCAAAGACAGAGAGCTTTCCATTCGCTACCACTTCAGCTAAATGCCCGTGAACCGTGGTGCTGTTTAAGCCTCTTTTCTCGGCCACGTCTTGAATGTCTTTAGATAATAGCCAGAGCGTTAAACTCTCTTTGGCTGTGGTACTCAGGGCCGTTTTCTTTTTCTTGTTCTTTCCACTCGACCTGCGCTGAGACCCAGACATTTCATCCATTCGAGTTTTTAGTCCTTGGCTCTCGGCATAGCTTTGAATAGCTTCCAAGAACACGGTTCCGTACTTCTCCGCTTTTACTTTTCCGAACCCATTAATCAGCAAAAGATCTTCTGTTTTCATAGGGAAGAACGTAGCCATTTCTACCAGGGATTTATCAGATAATACTGCGAAGGCCGGTAGCCCAATTTCTTTGGCCAAAACCAAGCGTTCTGCCCTTAGTAATTCGAAAAGCTTCTCATCATGATTACCACCTGCTTTGGTGCGTTCCACCGTCTCTTCTCGTTCGGTTAGCATGACTTTCTTCATTCCCTTCAGCACTTGCCAGCTTTCTGCATTCAAGGAAAGGGTAGGGAAGCGGCCAACATCTTGCGTTAACAAGCCTCTCTGTACCATTTCTCGAGCATAAGACATCCAATTCACTTTGCTGATATCATTTCCTATGCCATAGGTGCTGAGTGCGCGCTGCTCGGCTGTAATCTTCTCGCTTTTAGAGGCACGTAGGATATCTACGATATGTCCCATTCCATAAGCTCTTTCAAGGCGTGCGATGGTGGACATGAATTTCTGCGCATCCATCGTAGCATCTACCAGGCTGCGCTCGGTAAGGCATACGTCACAGTTCTGACAATCTCCCTCATGTGCTTCATCGAAATAATTGAGCAAAACCTTCCTGCGGCAGATCATGGAATCTGCGTAATTCACCATGTGCCTGAGTTTGCCCAGCAATACTTCGGTCTGCTCTGGATTTCCTTCTACTTCACAAAAACGGCTCAGTTTGAAATAATCTCCAGCTCCATAAAAAAGCAAGGCTTCACTGTCCAATCCATCTCGACCAGCACGTCCTGTCTCCTGATAATATCCTTCTAAATTCTTAGGCAAATCCACGTGCACCACGAAGCGTACATTACTCTTGTCAATTCCCATCCCAAAGGCTATAGTCGCAACGATGATTTTCACTTCGTCTTTGATGAATAGGTCTTGATTCTTGATGCGTTCATCTGCTGACATTCCAGCGTTATAGGCTAAGGCTTGAATACCTTCAGCTCGCAAGTCATTAGCAAGGGCTTCGGTGCTTTTTCTGCTGAGGCAATAGATGATTCCTGATTCATTTTTATTGGCCTTCAGAAAATCCAATAGCTTATCGAAATAATCAGTCTTGGACTTGACCGTATATCGGATGTTCGCTCGGTCAAAACTGTTCAAGAAAACAATGGGATTATCCATCCCCAGCAGTGCTAAAATGTCCTTTTGTGTCAAGGCATCAGCGGTAGCCGTGAGTGCAATCATAGGAACCTTAGGGAACTTCATTTTTAATTGACCCAGATTCACATAATCAGGCCTGAAGTCATGACCCCATTGACTGATGCAATGGGCCTCATCAATAGCGAATAGAGAGATGTCAAGCTCTAGTAAGAGGTACATCAGTCCTCCAGTATTGCTGAAGAGGCGCTCTGGGGCGATATAGAGTAGCTTCAATTCCCCACTTTTCAACTGGCGCAAGACCTCGTTCTCTTGTTGAGAATCCAAACTGCTGTTCATATATGCAGCTTTTATTCCATTCAGCCTCAACGCATCTACTTGGTCTTTCATCAACGCGATAAGCGGAGAGATGACAATGGTCGTTCCAGGTAAGCAAAGGGCCGGTAATTGATAGCAGAGTGATTTTCCACCACCTGTGGGCATGAGCACAAGTGAATCCTTCTTTTCCATGACACGCTCAATCACGGGTTCTTGCTCAGGTCTTAGTCCTCGGAATCCAAAAACATCATGGAGTACGTTTTCTATTTTCCCCTGCTTTATCATTGGTTCTGCCATGCTGCGAAGAAAGCTAAATCAACTCTTCGCTCCTCATAAGGTCCTCCAAATGCTATTCACCTTGCTTCAAGACGGCTTTTCAAGCATGCGACAATTTCAAATGGGACTAGATTTTTAAAGGTTGCTCCAAGTTCTCCATTTCACTAAATTGCGGTCGGAATGTAGAAAAATTTAACCATCCTCTTTCTTTGAGATGACAAAAACAATTAAATGAGAACAAAACTTATTACGCTAGCTACGCTATTTCTATGCGCTTCTGTCTCTGGACAGACATTCACTGATATGACTACCATTCTGAACAGCATAGGTGGTGGAGCCCCGTGTGTAGTAGATATGAATGGGGATGGACTAGATGATGTAGTCATTGTTTCTGGAGGGGATCTCTTCATAGAAGTTCAACAGCCTGACGGCACCTTCATCACTCGATACCATGATACGAACTTCCAAAACTTCCCTAGCTGGAGTATATGTGCTGGTGATTTGGACGGAAATGGATATACTGACCTCATGTTCGGTGGGGGACAAAGAGTCTCTTTTATCATGGCTAATAGCAATGGAACAGCCTATACGGAGCAGTACATCAATGAGTACATCTTCTCCCAACGAACGAATTTGGTTGACATAGATAACGATGGTTTTTTGGATGCCTTTGCATGTCATGATGTAGACCAAAATCATCCCTACAGGAATGATGGGGCTGGATTTATGTCTGAAGATCAATCCTTAATTACTACGGTTCCTCTGCGCGGAAACTATGCTAGTGTCTGGACTGACTTTGATAATGATGGCGATACAGACATGTATCTTTCTAAGTGTCATCAGGGTTCTTCAACAGGAGCTGTGACCCGCGAGAATGCATTATATGTAAACAATGGAGGCGGAGTCTTCACTGAGAGTGCAGCTGCGTATGGCCTATTTGATAATCAACAATCATGGGCTACCATCTTCGAGGATTTCGATAATGATGGTGACCTTGATACCTATACCGTAAATCACACAGGGACGAATTTGCTGAAGCAGAACGATGGCACTGGACACTATACTGAGATTACGGCTGGTTCAGGAATTGATATGAATGATTTGGATTCATGGGCATGTGTAGGAGCTGATTTTGACAACGATGGCTTCGTGGATATTCTTACAGAATCTAATGTGAATAAGCAACTTTATCACAATAACGGGAACATGAGTTTCACCGCTATGAGTATGTCTTTCGATGATGGGGCATTAGGAGATTTGAATAATGATGGATTCCTTGATGTATTCACAGGCAATAAGTTGTGGATGAATAATGGAAATGCCAATCACTGGATAAAAATTGGCCTTGAAGGCACAACAAGTAATATCAACGGTATAGGCGCAAGAGTAGAAATCTATGGTGCATGGGGAATACAGATCAGAGAAAGTCGCTCTGGAGAAAGCTTTAACCCTATGAGCAGCTTGGATGTTTCCTTCGGAATAGGAACTTCTACAAGCATTGACAGCATGATTGTGCGTTGGCCTTCAGGTATTGTGGATGTGGTCTATTCACCAAGCATTGATACCCGCGTCACTGTGGTAGAAAGTGCACTTCCTGTGCCATGTATGGCACCTGCAGACTTGAATGTAGTGGAGATAGGATTCGGAACCAGTATCCCACGAGTGAACGCTACTTGGGTGAATCCGGAGAATACTACCTCTTGTGAAGTGAAAGGAGGGAGGATCTCTGATGCTACTGCAGGTACCGCAAATCCTGTGTTCCAAAATGCTGTCAACACGAAAATTCTTAGCCAGACCAATGGATCTACAGTGAATTTCAACGTGGCCTTGTATAATAACCCTACGATTCCTTTCGTGATTGGTAAAACCTATGGCTATGAAGTGCGCTGCCAATGCGAAGACGGAAGCGGATTCTCTGATTGGAGCGGTATGTCGCTTGAAAGCACCTTTGTCGTGCCTGCAGCTCCTCCAGGAGTGTTCGTGAATCAGAATTTTACAGCTAAAGCATTAAATGCTGAGCAGATTAAGGTGTTCCCAAATCCAAATGATGGTCATAGTTTCAATCTGGACCTTTCTGCAGCTTCCATGCTATCAGGAAAGGTGCGATTGAATGTGTATGACCTCAGTGGTCGTAACGTGAGTGCACAAGAGTTTTTCATCAAAGATGACTTGAGCATCCTCAGTGTAGATATCATGGAGGAATTGAAGGCAGGTCTTTATCTGCTTGAGCTCAGTGCGTCAGACATGAATTATCAGACCAGCTTCATCATTCAATAAGAACTTTCATCAACTAGAATACTATTCAGTTCAACAATAAAAGACTCTATGAGATCAACTTTTCTTCTAGCTATTAGCCTGCTATTGGGCCTTATTTCCTCTGCCCAGACTCCATGTGAATCCGGATTTGCAGGAATCTATCCTTGCTCAGGTTATGACCTGCAGTCGCGTCTTACGATGGCACAGATTGGTGGTGGCAGCGGTAACGACATCTGGGGATGGACTTCATCTACAGGAAGAGAATTTGCCATCATGGGAAGGTCCTCTGGGACTTCATTTGTGGAAATAACGAATCCTGCTTTTCCTGTATATCTTGGAAATCTCCCTTCTCATACTTCGAACAGTACATGGCGTGACATCAAAGTGCATAATGACCATGCCTACATAGTCTCTGAAGCCAGCGGACATGGTATGCAGGTCTTTGAACTTTCACGTTTGTTAACGGTGACTTCTCCTCCGGTGACATTTACAGAGGACGCACACTATGCAGGATTCGGAAGTGCACATAATATCGTGATTGATGAAGCTTCAGGATATGCATATGGCGTTGGAACGAACACCTTTTCAGGCGGACTTCACTTCGTGAATATTCAGAATCCTGCAGTGCCAGTAGCAGCGGGTGGATTCTCTGAAGACGGCTATACGCATGATGCGCAGGTTGTCGTCTATAACGGACCTGACGCTGCATATGTGGGTAATCAGATTTGCTTTGCTAGCAATGAAGACACCTTCACCATCGTTGACGTGAATGATAAGTCGGATCCTACTATGCTTTCTAGAACAGGATATGCAGGAAGCAGCTATACCCACCAGGGTTGGGCTACGGAGGACCATCAGTATTACCTCATGGATGATGAGTTGGATGAAAACAACAGTGGACATAATACCCGCACCTACATATGGAATATCCAAGACTTGAATGCACCTGTCTTCATGGGTTATTTTCAAAGCAGCATAGCGGCCATTGATCATAACGTTTACATTAAAGGAAATAAAGCATATCAATCTAATTATTCAGGCGGTCTGCGTGTATTGGATATAACAGGAATAGCGACTGCATCCCTTTCTGAGGTGGGCTACTTCGATTGCTATCCTGCGAATAACAACACTTCATTCAACGGAACCTGGAGTAACTATCCATACTTTCCAAGTGGAAACATCGTGATCAGTACCTTCAATGAGGGACTCTTTATTGTAAGTGAAAGCGCTCCTTCTAGCTGTCCTAATCCAAATCAAGTAGCACTAAGTAACCTCACTGCAACAAGCGTGCAGATTAATTGGAATGAAACAGCATCTGCTACCCTTTGGGACTTAGCCATTATCCCAGCTGGAACCACTTTTAATGGGCAGGTCACTGTAGATGATCATCCGAGTACCTCTTATACCTTCTCTAATGCTGTCTCAGGAACCAACTACGCTATCTATGTGCGTGCTGACTGTGATGGTGCTGTGGGAAGTGATCAAAGTGGCTGGGTAGGTCCTCTGAACTTCGTTACGCCTTCTGATTATTGCTCAGGAGACCTCTTTACCGATAGCGGAGGGATTAATGGAACCTATCAGGATAATGAAAATGAGACCTACGTGCTTTGCCCTACATCACCGGGTGAGTATGTGAGTATGGAATTCCTTTTGGTGGATATAGAAGTCAATCCAGGCGGAAACAGCGTTCTAGGCGGATGCTATGACTACTTATCTATCTATAACGGACCTAGCATAGCTAGTCCAGTAATCTCAGCTTCGCGTTGTGGAGAATTAGACGGAGATGGAGGAATACCATTCGTGCCTGCTAATCTGCTCTCAGCAGGGGACACCTTCGTTTCTACAGACCCAAGCGGATGTCTTACTGTCACCTTCAAGTCTGACGGTAGTGTGGTAGAGCAAGGTTGGGAAGCCGCTATTACGTGCCTTCCTTTCAATGTGGAATGCCAAGCTCCTGATAACTTGGATGTGGTAGAAATAGCCTTTGGATCCACTAATCCTAGGGTCAACGCTACATGGAATAATGCAGAAGGAACAGCTTCTTGCGAAGTGCGTGGAGGAAGAATCTCCACAGCTACTGCCGGAACTGCGAATCCTGCCTTCTCGAACATCCTTAATACTCAGATTCTGAACCAGACTGATGGGAGCACAGTGAACTTCAATATCGCATTGTACAATAATCCTAACATTCCATTCGATCTAGGAAAAACCTACGGATATGAAGTGCGTTGCCAATGTACTGATGGAAGCGGATTCTCTGCCTGGAGCGGAATAGTTCCTGAGAGCACCTTCATTGTGCCCGCTGTTGTACCACCTGGTCAAGGAATTAGTAACTCAGGATTGAATGAAGCAGCCATCTTAACGGTATATCCTAACCCAATTCAAGAAGGATACTTGTACTGGACCATCGCAGAGCGCAGTGAGCTGAGCCAAGTGAATGTGAGTATTCTTGATGCTTTAGGTCGTACCGTGATCACAGAGCGATTAAATAACACTCAAGCCCAGAACAGGGTAGAGTTACCGCAAGGACTGGAGCAGGGTATGTATATGCTATCTGTACAGACCGAGACGGAGCGCTTCATAGCAACGTTTATCGTAGAGTAAGAGAATAGCGTGATTTATTTGAGTAGGCCTCATGCACAATGAACAATTGTGGATGAGGCCTGTTCATTTCACGTGGATAACATCATGGAGCTAAGTACTTGATAAAAGCCCTTTTAGCGTACATTTATACTACGTCAGGAAAAGATAAGGACGCTGCAATTGCAGGTCGGATTATTAAGGATGACACTCTAGCGGTTGTCAAGCATTGAAAAAAATGCGATTTCAGAACACCACTTTCTTTGAAAGAACCCAGATGAGGATTTAAGAAGACTACGGTCAGGCAGAATCATACGTTCATCAGCGCGGTTTAGGCTTAGCGTGTGGGTTGATGAGGAATCCTAAGAGCTTGCTCAAAGGAAGAAACCTTAGTCTTGAACTATACCAGACGGGTATGATAGCGATTACGGTCGACATCTTGCGAACGGAGGCAATATCCCCACAGATGTTGTCTCCGTTCTTGTTTTTAAGAAGGTTTAGATTTACATCATAGATGATCGTATTCTCTTACGAATATTTGCAATTCTTTTGAAGCGCGATGGGTTGTGCTTTCAATAGGCTATTTAATTTTCGCTAAAAGGAGTTCCAAATATTCCTACTCCCAACGCTATCCAACTCAAAGAAGTGCAGCGCGGCTGGCTCAATTACTTCCGAATGGCAAGTATGACGGGTAAGTTGATTGCCA
>CALFHF010000273.1 GCA_937875855.1 uncultured Flavobacteriales bacterium | reverse complement strand
AATTTAACTTCGCAATGACATTTGAATTAATGCAATGAACACATTAGATTACATAGAAAGCTCCAGAAAACAATTCGAGTATTATAAGTTGCTCGCTGAAAAGACCTTTGCTCAACTGACTGATGAACAACTGAACTGGAGATCAGATGAAGAGGCTAATTCTATCTCTATCATCGTCATGCACCTTCACGGCAATATGCTTTCTCGATGGACTGACTTCTTAAGCACTGACGGAGAGAAAGAATGGAGAAAAAGAGAGGAAGAATTCGAGCTTCAAGCAAATGATCGCGCTCATATACTCTCTCTATGGAACCAAGGCTGGGCTTGTCTTTTTTCAGCCTTGGACAGCGTAAATAATGAGAATGCTGATACGCTTATCTATATCCGAAAAATGGGACATTCTATCACAGAAGCTGTGAATAGGCAATTAGCTCATTACGCTTATCATGTGGGACAAATTGTCTTTATAGGACGTATGCTTAAAGGAAATGAATGGGCTAGTCTTTCTATTCCCAAAGGCCATTCTCAAGTCTACAATCAAGAGAAGTTTAGCCAGGAAAAACGCAAAGAACATTTTACTGATCAGATCCTAAAAGACAAAGAGCCCAAGAAGTAAGAAGTTTATTTCTTTTCATCCGCATGCTTACTTTTAGCGCATGTATGTATTCAGGAATCTTGCCCCAAAAATTGTATTCAATTTTGCTTGGAAGCCACTATTGACCTATGCTTTATATGGCACAGGAGTATATTTCTTATTCCATTGGTTGGAGCATCTAGAAATAGACGCCACCATTCCTTTTCTTCCCCTGAGTACCATAGGTATAGCGGTGGCCTTCTATGTGGGATTCAAGAATAACCAAGCTTATGATCGTTTCTGGGAAGGAAGAAAAATATGGGGCGGAATCGTCAACACAAGCCGTACATGGGGAAATCAAGTCTTGAGTTACCTAACTCAAAAACATAGCGATGGTTCTGTGAGTGATGAGGAATTAAAGAAGATTCAAAAGAGACTAATATACCGTCAGATGGCTTGGATGAATTCCTTGCGCTTGCAACTCAGAAGAGAGAGTTCTTTCAGTATTAATTTTAATAGTAGGCAAGGTGGAAGATACCATCACGGACGCCCTGAGGAGAAAAACTGGAAAGAGGAAGTAGGAAAGTTCGTCTTGGAAGAAATGGAAGTCTCGTCTTGCTTGCGCGTTTCCAACACAGCGACACAACTCATTCGATTACAAGGTGAAGATCTGAAAGGTGTTTTGGACAAAGGATTAATAGAGGATTTCAGGCACATGGAACTCATGCATAGCTTGGCCGAATTCACAAATCTTCAAGGTGCCTGTGAACGCATTAAGAACACTCCTTTTCCAAGACAATACGCTTATTTCAGTACCATATTCACTTGGATTTTTATCTTCCTCCTCCCCTTTGGACTTATTGGTCAATTTAAGGAAATGGGGCATGATTTAATGTGGCTCATGATTCCATTCTATGTGCTTATTTCATGGATCTTTTATACCATGGAAGCAGTGGGCGATAGCAGCGAAGACCCATTTGAGAATTTCATCAATGATGTTCCCGTGACAGCTTTATGCAGAACCATTGAGATAGACCTTAGAGAGATGCTAGGAGAAACTGATCTTCCTGAGCGTATCAAGCCTATTGATGGAGTATTACTTTAGAGAATCATTCTACCACCATTTGGCGGCTTTGAATAGATATCGCCCCGAAGTATCCTAAAGCTGAATCCCCGAAGTTAGATATGGGGTTAGCTGGAGCTACTCCACCTCCATATATTGCTTCAACCAGCGTTCTATAATAATCATAAGTTCCTTTATCCAAATTATGAAGTTCTATATCCACGGTGTCACCTATTAACAAGAGATTCGGAAACTCTATGTCTATTTGATTTCCATCAAAATACTTGTCATCAGAGAGGTAGAAATTATCGTCTTCTTTCCCATCTAAAGGATCTGTGCTGTTCTCTGGATAGGTTATATATGGAGCTCCATTCACGAACATATTGTACCGATAATAATTTGCAATTCCGGCAGGATCTGTTGCGTAAGCATAACAATACAATCCTTCATCTTGGAACAGATTCTCGGGAATATATTCAATCACTAACGTATCTACAGGAACAACGACTGAAGGCATAGTGCTGGTCGCTGTATAGATTTCATCCTCAGACTCAATGAGCAGCGTGTAAGTGCGTCCCAATTCTCCTTGCAGGTTTATGGTCTGATAGATTCCGGGCGATACTTCTATCAGTGTTTCTTCATTGCCCAAATCATCCATGATGCGCACCGTAGCGCCTTCCCTTGCCGGAAATACATTGGATTCATAAAAACCTGCTGACTCGTTGAGCTGCACGGTATAAGGGCCAGGGCCATCGCTGATGATGGCTTCTACTACCAGCTTTGGCTCAGCATCATTGAAGTCCAAGGTGATGACCTTTTCACAACCCTGCAGCAAGGCAGCACTGACTATGATGGACAAGATGATATATGCTTTTCTCATCTTTCCAAAGATTGGTTCTGTTGTGATAGGCTTGCTCATTTGAATTTGATGCTATAGGTGATGGATGGAACGAAGGTGAACAGAGATACTTTCACAGCCTGTGTCTTGCTAGCGTCATCTGGATCCTCCCTGAAGTTGATGATCCAAGCATTCTTGCGTCCGTATGCATTATAGAGCGAGAAGCTGAGGCTGGATTCATAGCGATCCGTATTCTTGATCTGCTTGGTCGCACCCAAATCTAGACGGTGATAATCAGGAAGGCGATCGGCATTTCGCTTCCCGTATCGGAAGGCCACTTGATCATCTACCTCATACTTTCCAATGGGATAGGTGATGGCATTTCCTGTGCGATACACGAAGGCTCCAGAGAGCGTCCATTTCTTGTTCAACTGATAAATACCTACTATAGAGAGGTCATGCCTGCGGTCCCAGCTGGCCGCGTATTTCTCTCCATAATCTACGCCATCGAATTTCCGTTCGGTCTTGGCCCAAGTATAGCTGACCCATCCTGTGAGATCACCGATATTCTTCTTCACATACAGTTCAGCACCATAAGACCAGCCTTTTCCAAAGAGCAATTGGGATTCCACATCTTCATTGAAAACAAGCTCGGCTCCGGTCCTGTAATCCACTTGATTCTTCATGTCCTTGTAATAAATCTCAAGCGAGGTCTCGTAAGCATTCTCTTTGAAATTCCTGAAATAACCCAGGGCAATCTGATCAGCGATCTGTGGTTTTACATTATTACTACTCGGAATCCAAAGGTCTATAGGTGTTCCTGTGGTGCTGTTGGATATGAGATGAAGGTATTGTCTGTTTCTTCCGTAAGATGCCTTGATGGAACTCTCTTTTTCAAGCAGGAAAGTCAGCCCGAGTCTTGGCTCCAGCCCTCCATAGGTCTTCACCACATCACCCTTGATATAGCGGGTTGAACTAGCGATGTCGCCATCAGCATCATAGGTCTTGATATCGCCCGGACCTATCTGTGAGAACAAAGAGTAGCGCAGACCTGCACTGGCCTTAACTTTGTCAGAGAAGGAGATGTCATCAGAGACATAAGCGGCCGTCTCCCAGGCATATTTTTCTTGGAGGATTAGTTCATTGAGCCCAGATTGAGCCCCAGGTACAAATTCACCAGGAACGAAGGTGTGGTAGATTCCATTGGCGCCAAATTTTATCGTGTTGCTCGGATTCAGATAATAAGAGAAGTCCTCCTTCAAACTATAATCCCTGATGGAGGACGTGATATTGAAGCCGTTATCCTGCCCTTCATCCCCGAATATCTCCACATTATAATTATAATCGCTCACCAAAAAAGTGCTGTTCAAAAAGAGCTTATCGCTGAAGAGGTGATTCCATCTCGCTGTACCCGTGAGGTTTCCCCAGTCGAATCCAAATACATCAGAGAATCCGAATTTATCCCTCCCGAAATAGCCTGACAAAAAGATACGGTCATTCTTCCCTATGCGATAATTGGCCTTGGCATTCAGGTCATAGAAATACAATTGGGACTTATTGATATCCGCATTATTGGACAATTTTAGGAAGAGGTCTAGATAGGTCCTGCGGCCTGAGATGATCCATGACCCTTTGCCCTTCACTATGGGGCCTTCAATGGTCGCGCGTGAAGAAATAAGCCCTATACCCGCGCTGACATTGGTGCGCTTGCTGTTTCCGTCATTCATCTTGATGTCCAATACCGAAGAAGCTCTGCCTCCATATTCTGCCGGAATGTGACCTTTATAGATGGTCAAATCCTTGATCGCATCCGAATTGAAAACAGAGAAAAAACCCAAGAGATGCGAAGCATTGTAAACAGGTGCTTCATCTAATAGGATCAGGTTCTGATCAGCACTTCCTCCCCGCACGAAGAAGCCTCCACCCCCTTCAGAGGACTTGATTCCCGGCAATAATTGAATAGTCTTGATTACGTCCTTCTCTCCAAGTATAACGGGTATCGCGTTCAGGTCCTTTGTTTCTAAGGTATTCACACTCATCTGAGTGGAGCGTACATTAGCGTCCTGGACTTTGGAAGAAACCACTACCTCTGTGAGTGTAGTAGAGGAAGGCGTGAGTTCAATATTAAGTTTCTGACTCTTATCCAGGATGATCGTTTTGGATAAAGTCTCATATCCTAGAAACCTAAATTCTACTGCATAGGTTCCAGAAGGAACGGTGACTGAATAGAAGCCATACACATTGGCCGATCCTCCTGATGCAAGTTCTTTGAAAAAGACCGTAGATCCTATGAGCTCTTCACCATCCACCGCATCTTGGATATACCCACTCAGGGTAAATTTTTCTTGAGCAAAAGAAAGGTTGGCGATAAAGAAAGAGATGAAAAGGATAAGTATCCGTAGCATAAAGCGCTTGATTTTGCTGCAAAGGTATTTGAACAAGGCTATAGGGCTTGACCGTTTGCCATTAGACTGTTCCATTTGTAGAAATGCATAGACCCATCTATGCTGCTTATAGACTAAATTAGGTGACATGGAATCTCGCATGGAAACCTCTCTCCTCCTCCCATTGCAACTCAGCGATGCACTCTTCATCCTGGAGTTCTTCAATTCCCCTTCGTTCATTCGTTTTATAGGCAATCGTGGCCGTAAATTGCACCAAGTTCATATTTATCGTAATATTGCGATGTATAAATGAATCATGGGACTCACACGCACAGACATATTCACTGACGAGCAGAATGCACTTGCTGATGTGGCCAAAGTTCTTGGTCACCCTGCGCGAATAGCCATTCTGGAACATCTAATACAGCAGAACAGCTGTGTTTGCGGTGATTTGGTCAATGAAATAGGTCTGGCTCAAGCTACCATCTCTCAGCATTTGAAAGAGCTTAAACGTGTAGGCCTCATCAAGGGAACGGTGGAAGGAACTTCTATGTGTTATTGCATAGATGTGGAAACTTGGGAGAAGACAGCAGGGCAGATTGGTGCGCTCTTTGGCCGGGGTATACTTAGTGCAAATTGTTGTTGAATCATTCATAAAATTCTAGAAAATGAAACTCTCAGAACTTAAATCATCCCTATCTCAGATGAGCGATCTAAGCTTCCTCCTCCCAGATGGAAAAAAAGTACCCTCTCATTTCCATGTAACTGAACTTGGGAAAAACAGCAAGCATTTCATCGACTGCGGAGGAACGGAACGAAAAGAAGAAAAAGCAAGTCTTCAATTATGGACGAGTATAGATCTTCATCATCGCTTGAAGTCTGAAAAACTCATCCAGATCATAGATATGAGCGCATATCTTTTTGGTACTTCTGACCCTGAAGTTGAGATAGAATATCAACAAGAAACTATAGGTAGGTTCGGGCTGGAGATTAAGAATGACCAATTACATCTTACTCGATTAAAAACTGATTGCTTAGCCCTGGACCAATGTGGAATCCCAATAGAGAAAATCAAAAAAAACTTAGCCGAATTAGGTGATTCCTGCTGCACTCCTGCGGGTGGATGCTGTTAAACCAAAGTCATGAAACCAATTAACGATACCTTAAGTCGCTTCATTAACACTGTAGAGCATTCCTTTAATCAGATTGCTGAATCTAGAAAAGACGTGCTGCGGAATCTCGCTGATTTCATCAAAAAGGATTTAGATGCTAAGTCTTCTACCCAACTGAATTTCATATGCAGTCATAATTCGCGGAGAAGTCATCTCGCTCAAGTATGGGCCCAGATAGCAGCTCATAGATACGGCCTGCCTCAAGTTCAAAGTTATTCAGGTGGAACCGAGGCTACTGCCATATATACAAGCACTATTGCTGCTCTAAAATCTGCAGGCTTAGAATTCACAGATATTAAAGAAGGACAAAATCCCATTTTCGCGGCACGATATGCCTTAGATGCAAAACCTATCCTTCTCTTTTCTAAACGCTATGATCATATGTTCAACCCTCAGCGTGATTTTGGTGCGATTTTAACATGCGGTGAAGCCGATAGCGATTGTCCTTATATACCCAATGCTAGCTTCAGAATTCCTGTGACCTATGTAGACCCTAAGGCAGATGATGGTACAGAGCGTGAAATGAAAAGCTATGAAGAAACCTGTGCTAAAATAGCAGGTGAAATGTTCTTTGTTCTTAGTGAAGTCTGATGACTAGAAGTCTTCTCAAAGAATGTGCTGGCGAGTTTTTGGGTACTTTTATCATGGTCTTTATTGGCTGCACTGCCGTAGCACTAGCAGATATTGTCGGCATATTGACTAGCCTTTATCAAGTTGCGCTCTTCTGGGGAATCGGTGTGTGTCTAGCGATTATGATTTCAAAGAAATATTGCCCTTCTCATCTAAACCCAGCAGTCACCTTGGCCATGACTATTGCTGGAAAATGTTCATGGAAAAAGTTCATGCCATATAGCCTATCCCAGCTTATGGGAGCCTTATTCGCTGCACTCACGCTCTACGTTATTTTTTCTGCTTCGCTTTCTGAATTTGAAACCTTGCATGGTATAGTTCGAGGTGATTCAGGTTCTTATCGCAGTGCTATGATGTTCGGGGAGTTCTTTCCAAATCCTGCATTTGAGCATATCACACATGTCTCATGGTTTCATGCAGCATTGTTAGAAGCTATAGGCGCGTTTGTTCTTCTTGTTATGATTTTTAAAATTACCAGGAATAAAGATGCCATGGATTTAAAACAGGCCAGCCTAATTGGACTTACTGTAGCTATTTTGATTTGCTTCATTGCTCCTTACACTCAGTGTGGAATAAATCCGGCCCGTGACCTTGGACCTAGGCTAGTTGCGCTATTAGCAGGTTGGTCTCATGATGCACTTCCAAATCCCTTTCATGGGGCAATCAGTGTATACGTTTTGAGTCCATTTCTAGGCGCTGCATTTGCTGCGGGTTTGCAGAGAATGTTTCCTGTTTAATGCAAGACCTAGTATAGTCTGCACCCCTTAGCACATAAATCGTTTCTTGTCCGAACTTGAACAGATGGACTTTACAGGAATCATATTCGATTTTCACGAAGTAGAAAGAGGCATAGTCAAAATAGACTCAACCCCTACTTCGAATTGACCCCAGAAGAGACCACAGCAGAACTGAAAATCTTCATGGGTAATTATATTAGAAAAGGCTATAAGATAGCGTTACTCCTTGATGTTACCGGGCTCACTCAGATGAAGAAAAAAGCACGTAAAATGGTATTAACACAGGAGGCCAGTGAGTATATGCCAGCTGTTGCCTTCGTGAGCAAAACTCCTATAGCTCAATTAATCATAGCCAGCACCATTCATAATGGTGAAAGAAGTTATCCTAGTGTTAGCTTTCTGAACTATGATGCAGCTCTGAAATGGCTCCAATCTATTCCCAACCCATCTCTAAGCTGATATGGATACACTGCTCTTATGTGAGCAATTTCTTTTGGACGCTATATCTATAGCGCTGAAATACAACACACCTTTCTTTCTTTTCAAGAAAGAAACCTTGCTCTGGAATCACCTAGTTGGTTTTCTTTGCCTAATCGCTGCCATCTTTTATATCTTCAAAAAAAAATGCACTTATGCCTCTTCAGCCTTTCCACCTAGCCATTCCAGTTCATGACCTTACTTCATGTCGTGCATTCTACCGTGATGTAGTCGGGTGCGCTGAAGGCCGAAGTTCTGATCATTGGGTAGACTTTGATTTTTATGGTCATCAGCTTGTTATACATGTGGACGAGCATATGAAAGTCAAGGAAAATTCCTCCAATCCAGTAGATGGGCATGATGTACCTATCCCTCACTTCGGAGTCGTGCTAAAACTAGAAGATTGGGAAGCCTTGGCCGAAAGATTGAGAACTGAAAAGATGAAATTCATCATTGAACCTTACATCAGATTCAAAGGTGAAGTGGGTGAACAAGCAACTATGTTCTTTCTAGATCCTAGTGGAAATGCCCTTGAATTCAAAGCCTTTAAAGATCTCTCTCAGCTTTTCGCGAAGTAATTTATTTCTGCAGATTAACACGCCAAATCAAGCTTCCCTGAAATGAAAACCCTTGGCTGATGGATGGAGTCAATGCTGTCCTATTATCATCTAATTCAAAGGATCCAAAGGACAGCGCCACCTTCTCTTTGTCACGATAAGAAACGTAATCTCTAAGGATAGAATGTCCTGCTCTTAAGTTCAGTACAATGGATTTGGACAAATACATATCAGTAAAGGCCCAGAGAAAATTCTCTCCTACTTCTAAATAGCTATCACTTTCATTCTGATAATAAGAGAATTTCCTTCCACTATACACTATTCCAGCCATGAGTCTTTCATTAAATGTCTTTCTCACAGTGGCTGCTACGGGCATGGCTAAATCTATTTGCCAGCTCGGATTCACTTGCCACTTGAACCCAAGGATAGGAACAGTAAGCGGCCCAAATCTATCCCTATTCACATAGGCTCCGAATTTCCATTGGAAGTCAGTAGAGCGCTCTTTGGAAATAAGCAAAAACCCTCCTATTTGAGCATCTTTCTTGGTGAAATTCCCTCCATCAGAACTTGTTTTTGGCAAAAGAAGAATCGTGCTTTTCCACCTGCTATTCCATGTGTGCTGCCATCCTATTTGAAGGACATTGCTTTGGAATTTAACATCATCCAAGTACAATGTTGAATGGGCCAATCCTGCTAGAATATAATTCGAAGAATCAATCTTTAAGGGCAATAGAACATTGGCCTCAAAACTCTGGATGGTAAACTGAGAATGGCAGGTGTATTCTAATGCATTGTCTGGAGAAATACGATACTCTAGCCGTGCAATGTCTATGAAAGACTGACTGGTTAAAGTGAGTGGTAGTAATACAGAAAATAGAATATAGTAGCACACATCATCGCAATTAAATCACAAAGAGAATATACCTCAAATCTTACTTAATAATAAAACAAACTCTTTGGTATCCTGCACAATGTAAGAAAGTACAGGTCAATAGAAAATAATAGCTCACTATCTATCTCTGAGGATGACTACTGATGTCGTATAGACAGTTGACTCCATCCTTAAGTTAAGTATGTAGCTTCCATCGACTATATCAGCCACTTCTGAAAAGGTCTCATCACCATTATTCAGAAGCAGTTTATTCCCGAATTCAGAGGTATACCCACCTTGTCCTCCAAAAGATCCTGGAGGAGAATTAGTTAAATATACATCTGAAAAACCATCGTTATTATAATCTCCAACAGTAACGCACATTGCACTTAAACATAGGTCGATTCCTGCTTCAGCTGAAATATTTTCGAATGACAGCCCTCCCATATTTTTAAACAAAGTATTTCCTCCAGAAATACATTTATCATTAGCAATAAAAATATCCTGCAAATTGTCGTTATTTATATCAAAGAATGTTGAACAGAACTGGTACTTCGTTGACTCACCTGTTCCAGTGGAAGAGGTAATCTCATCAAAGGTTCCATCTCCATTGCTTATCCATAACAAACTTTCATAATTTGTGGCATTG
>CALFHF010000272.1 GCA_937875855.1 uncultured Flavobacteriales bacterium | reverse complement strand
TTGAGGGTATACGATATGTATTTCTATTCGTTTTACAAATGTACCCCCTATTTTTATACCCCAAAGCTCAGAATAATATATTTTTCAGACGTGACCCCCTATTTTTTAACAGGTAATCATAGAATAAATATTTTTTAGATAATTTGTTATTGCAGAACTACGAAGATGTATGCGATATAAGAAAGAATAAGGATGATTCCCTTCCACCTATGTATATGCATCTTATGATAACTGAAAAGAAATACAGCTGCGGTGATTCCCGCTACCCAATACATATCATTACTCAGTACGAATGGATTCACAGGAATTTCTTTGACCATGGAAGTGATTCCGAGAATACACATAATGTTGAATATATTACTTCCCACTAGATTTCCTACGGAGATATCTAGTTCCTTTCTAAAGGCTGCTATCAATGAAGTGGCAAGTTCGGGGACTGACGTTCCAAAGGCAACTATGGTCACTCCAATCACATATTCACTTATTCCAAATGATCTGGCCAATTCAGTAGCTCCATCTACTAAGAGGATTGATCCAAATACCAACCCTACACATCCAAGTAGTATGAGCCCAATAGACTTCCATAAGGGCATATTGTCTTTAACGAGATCTTTTATCTCATTCATATCAGCCTCCAAGACTCTCGCTTTTTTCGCATTCCTGATTAAGAGTGTGATATACAAGATCAAGAGTGTGAAGAGTATCGCTCCCTCAATAGCCGTAATATTTCCATCCCACATAAAAAACCAGAGCAGAGCTACAGATAGAATCATTACTGGCTGATCTATGCGCACTGTTGCTCTTGAGACGGGTATTGGAAGTATGATTGATGTGAGGCCTAGTACAAGCGCAAGATTGGCCACATTGGAACCTATTACATTGCCTATCGCGATATCAGGATGACCATTCAAAGCTGCTTGAAGTGAAACTAAAAGCTCCGGTGCCGATGTCCCAAAAGAGACTACAGTAAGTCCAATGACCATAGTAGGTATCTCAAAGCGCACTGCCAAGGCAATTGCTCCTTTGACCAAGAGTTCTCCACCGAAAAGAAGCAGAACAAGGCCGGCAATAAGAATAAAGAAAGCCATTTACGCGTCTTTGGTCAAGTCCTTTTTGAAGTCATCGGTCATCTGATCTAAAGATTGCCTGTGCTCTTGGACCTGCTTCTTCACATCTCCTGCAGCATCTGACATCTCTCTCTGAATATCCTGAGTAGCATCCTTGAACTGGCGCATGGCTCTTCCCATGTTCCGAGCAAGTCCAGGTATACTCTTTGAACCGAAGAATAATAAGAAAACCAAGAAGATAACGAGGATCTCTCCTCCACTTATGCCTATAAGGAATACCATGATCTGAATAAAAAATGCCCAGCCATTTCGGCTGGGCACTAAATTACATTTTTGATTCTGCCTGGATTACAGAGTCTCTTCTTTCGTAAGGTCAACAACCATCGGTGTAGCCACACAAAGCGAAGAATACGTTCCCACGATTACTCCTATCATCAAGGCGAATGTGAATCCTTTAATCGAATCAGATCCGAACAAGAACATCATGAACAATACTACGATGGTGGTCATAGATGTGTTAAAGGTTCTACTTAGTGTACTATTCAATGCACTATTGATAATAGCTGCTCTTCCTCCTGACTTATGTTCTGCAAGATATTCACGCACACGGTCAAATACAATTACCGTATCGTTAATCGAGTATCCAACCACTGTCAAAATAGCTGCAATGAAGGCTTGGTCCACTTCTAATGTGAAAGGCAACATTCCTTTCAAGAGCGAGAAGATTCCTAATACGAGCAATACATCGTGCGCCATAGCAATCAACGCACTCGCACCAAATTGCCATTTCTTAAATCGAAAAGCGATATATAAGAAGATAACCAAGAGTGCAAGCAAGATGGCCTTGTAAGAGGAATCCTTGAAGTCGTCAGAGATGGTAGGAGCTACTTTCTTACTCTCCATACTTCCTGCATCGAAACCACCTACTTTATCAAGAGCAGCAATCAACGCATTATCCACGCGCATATCTACTCCCTCTTCATTGGAATCAATTAAGAAGTCTGTAGTGATTTTCACTTTTTCTCCCGCGGTTCCTATTGCCTTTACCTCAGCTGAACCCTTCTCACCATTGTCAGCAACAAAGGCTCCGGATAAAGCATCTCTCACATCTTGAGTATTCACTTTCTCATCGAATGTGATTTCATAGGTCCGTCCTCCAGAGAAATCAACTCCAAGGTCCATTCCCCGTGTGAAGAGTGAAGCCATACCTCCTATCACAATGATAGAAGAGAATATGTAGAACTTCTTTCTGTTCCCTACCCAATTGAAATTTGTGTTGCTAAACCAGTTCTGAGTGAACGTTGTATAGAAACTGATAGGAAGCTTCTTATCCAAACGATAAGAGAAAATGATTCGCGTCAAGAATATTGCCGTGAACAATGATGTGATAATACCTATGATTAAGGTCGTAGCAAATCCTTTAATAGGCCCTGTTCCGAAGAAGAAGAGAATCAATGCCGTAAGCAAGGTAGTGATGTTTGCATCTATGATGGCCGAGTAAGCTTTCTCATATCCTTTATTAATAGCTGCACCCAAACCTGCTCCTGAACGTAATTCTTCTTTGATCCTTTCGAAAATAAGTACGTTCGCATCTACCGCCATACCTATGGTTAAGATGATACCCGCAATTCCCGGCAGCGTCAAGGAAGCTCCCAGTGAAGCCAGGGCTCCGAATAAGAAGAACATGTTAGCTATCAATGCCACATTAGATACAAGACCTGCTCCTCTGTAATAGAATACCATGTATATAAGGATGACCACAAGGGCTAAGAGGAAGGACATCACTCCTTTCTGAATGTTTTCACGTCCTAGTGACGGTCCAATAATCTGCTCATCTACAATATTAGCTGGAGCCGGAAGCGCTCCCGCTTTCAATAGATTCGCTAAGTCAATTCCTTCACGAAGGGCATCTTCTTGATTATCTCCCCCTACTGAAATCTCAGAGTTACCACTTGGAATCTCCTCATTTACTGAAGGTGCAGAGTAGACTTGGTTATCAAGTACGATTGCAATTTGAGACTTAGGATTCGTAGCTGCTGCCTCAGCAGTCATGTTCTTCCAAACTTTAGCTCCTTCAGAATCCATTTGCATTAAAACAATCACTTGACCGTTCATCTGACGATAGTCCTGACGAGCATCCACGATGGCGTTACCATCAAGACGAGCTTTACCATTACGCGTAGTAATCTTAAGACCATACAATGCATGGAAACCATTGTCAAATGCTTTTGCGCTCCATGAGAATTTGATTTTCTCTGATGGAGGAAGTAGGTCCTTTAATGCACTGTTCGCCAAAAGACGATTTACTCCAGCCGTATCCTCTTTACTTGCATATCCAAGTTCTGCACCTTGCATGAACTGGTATCCACCAGCTTCGGTTTGTCCAACGTTTGGACGCAGGATAGTTCCCAGTGGGCTTCTCTTTCTGCGTTCAGCATCTGACAACTCCTCAGGCTCAGCAGCTGCAGAGTCCTCACCAGAAAGAAGATCTTCTATCTCATCATTCTCATTAGTCAACGTTGTATCAACAGTGGCATCAATTGCAGCCGCTGCTGTATCCGTTGCCAAAGAATCAACATCTGCCAACTCAGGATAAAGAGTTTCGCTCAATTTCTGATCAGCTTCGAATAAGGTGTTACCCAATTCGAAATTGCTGTACACTTCCCAGAACTCCAAGTTAGCTGTACTCTTCAATAACTTACGGATACGTTCCTTGTCCTTAGCTCCTGGCAATTCTACAAGAATCCTATCAGAGAATTGCTGACGCTGTATAGTAGGTTGAGTTACTCCGAAACGGTCAATACGTGTGCGAATAATCTTCTCCGTATTCGATACCGCTGCATCTGCCTCCTCATTAAGGATGTTCAAAATTTCTTCGTCTGAACTGTTTGCTGGGAACTTGGCTTTGTTATCGCGGTTATGGAACACCTGCCATAGCTTGCCTGACTCATTCTTCTCAGACCAAGCCTTTCCGAACAAGGTGATGAAGTTATCAGTGCTGGCAGCCTGCAGTGCCTTTGCACGGTCAATGGCTGTTCTGAAGTTCTCTGATTTGTTATTATCAGCTAAGTTGATCACCATATCCGGAACGGATACTTCCAATGTGACACTCATTCCTCCTTCTAAGTCAAGGCCTTTCTTTATCTCCTTTGACTCACAGTCATAATAACTATCTCCGAAAATGGGAAAAAGCTTCTCATCACCATGCTCACGCATGTATTGACTTTCATAATATGTAAAGAGCTCATCCTTGCTCTTAGTCGTGTCACCTGCCACCTGAAGCACTGAATCCCTCTTGAATTCAGCAAAAGCCTTCGCCTTTCCTTCAAAGCTGCTGGTGAAATATGAAAATGACAATTGGTATAGACAAGCTAAGGCCAAAAGGATAGTAAAAATCAGTATCGCACTTCTATTCTGCATTGCAATGCGTGTTTATGTGGAGTGAAGTAGGGATAGCCCCAATCTTCAAATCATTGATTATTAGTGTTTTGTATTCTTTAAATCAAAGGATAACTACCCTTTTTTAAAGCAGATCGCAAATATAGACTTTCTAGCTATTCGCTTCAACGCCCATGTACAACGACTTCTACATAAATT
>CALFHF010000271.1 GCA_937875855.1 uncultured Flavobacteriales bacterium | reverse complement strand
AGCACTAGAAAGAGCAGGTGTTTTTTCACCTATCAAATATAATTCCATTTCATGGAACTCAGTGGCAAATTCTTGCTGACTAGAAGGAATCAAAGAACTATCTTTGCGCCAGAATAACGCTCATAATAACGTATAGCATGCAACTGTACAATAAGATGAGTGCTGATCAACGTAGAGAGTGGATTAAAGCAGCTGCCAAACAGCGTGTAACACTCTCCTTCTATCAGTACCATCAAATACAGAACCCCGGACTTTTTCGCGATAAGCTGTTCCTTGATTGGAATAAACTTCATGTGCTCGGCCGCACGTATGTCGCTCGTGAAGGGATAAATGCACAGCTTTCCTTGCCATCAGAGAACATGGAGGCTTTCATAGCGAAACTTGATGAGATTATCTTTTTACAAGGAGTTAGATTGAATATCGCTATTGAACAAGACGATATGTCCTTCCTTAAACTGAAGGTCAAAGTGCGTGATAAAATAGTAGCTGATGGGCTAGATGACGAGACCTTCGATGTGACGAATAAAGGCGTTCACTTAGATGCTCAATCCTTCAATAATATCATAGAAGAAGAGGACACCATCTTGGTCGATATGAGAAATCATTATGAGAGCGAAGTGGGCCATTTCAATGGAGCAATCACACCTGATGTAGATACATTCAGAGAATCTTTGCCCATCATAGAAGATCAGTTAGCCGATTTCAAAGAGGACAAAAAACTGGTCATGTATTGCACAGGGGGTATTCGGTGCGAAAAAGCCAGTGCGTATTTCAAGCATAAAGGCTTTAAAAATGTATTCCAATTAGAAGGCGGAATTATAGAATATACACGCAGAGCCATGGAAGCGGGGATAGAGAATAAATTTATCGGAAAGAATTTTGTTTTCGATGAACGCAGGGCTGAGCGCATTAGTGATGATGTGATTTCTGCATGTCATCAGTGTGGCACGTCCTGCGATGAACACACGAATTGTGCTAATGCCTCTTGTCATTTGCTTTTCATTCAATGTCCTGAGTGTGCTGAACATCTGGATCAGAGTTGTTCCGAAGCATGTAAAAAGATTGTACAATTACCGTTCGAAGAACAGAAGGCATTGAGAAAAGGAAAAGAAGCGGGTAAAGAGCAATTCAGTAAAGGACGTTCCAGTGTTTTAAAATTCAAATCGGTCTCTGATAGGCCTATTCAAGTGAGCAAGAACGAATAAGTTAGGAAGGCATGCATAATCTGGAACCCTTTTATAACTGGAAGGATCATTACGATTCAGAGCAGGACCCTGCTTCGCCTTATTTCCAGAAGGACTACGACCAGTTCGAGTTTACTACTGAGATTTATGGCTATTACATTCACCCACAATGGGATAGTATAGGCTCTCAGACTCTTTTTTTGAAAGTTCTCTACGCTGATTATGAAGATGGCTACGCGGTCATTGAATTGATAGGCGAGTGGAACGACTGCTTGTATAATGACATCATGTACTTAAAGCGTGACCTCCTGGATCTCATGATGGCACAAGGCATAAACAAGTTCATTCTGATAGGAGAGAATGTATTGAACTTCCATTATTCTGATGATTCTTACTATGAAGAATTGTTTGATGATGTTACAGAGAGTGATGGCTGGATTGCTTTGCTCAATTTTCAAGGACATGTATTGGATGAATTACAACAGGCTGATATTGATCAATATTTCATCTTAGGAGGAAAGTTGAATGACCTGTCGTGGAGGAGCAATACACCAGAAAAGGTTTGTGAAAAGGTGCAGATGTTCGTTCAAAAAAGACTAGAGATCAGACCTTGACAGCCTGAAGCATCTCTCTTTTCCCAGGAGGTCCAGGAAGTTTTTTCACCTGGAATCCCACAGCTATCAAAGCTTTTCTTACATCACTCTTGGAACAATATGTGCTTAGTATTCCTCCAATATTCATTCTAGAAAGAAGGAGACTGAATATTTCCTCAGTCCATAATTCAGGTTGGCTTCCGGGTGAGAAGGCATCATAAATGACAAGGTCAAATCCTGTTTCATCAATGCCGTCCAAGATATTCCTCTGGAGTTTCTTAAAGCAGAAATTTAATGCTAG
>CALFHF010000270.1 GCA_937875855.1 uncultured Flavobacteriales bacterium | reverse complement strand
GCCACCCTGCTATAGGAGGCTTTTCTGCATAATAGAAACCATAAACCTTCTACTTCTGCGTAAGCGGATACTCCATATTCGTGTCTACGAATTCTATAGCTAGGCCATCTTCATTCGTCATCCATTGCACATACTTTGTTCCTTCATCCTTATTCACTGTGATTCGTTTTAATTCGTAAGAATCTCCTAGCTCTATCACCATATCTATTACCAAGCGCGTTTTAATACCTCTCAGTTTATAGTTGAATCCGAGGCCCGCCTTCTCAGCTGCTGTCTGAATTTTATCCAATTCCTCGAATGATGTGTCTACCTGAATAGCATAAGAAACCAAGGTTCCTAACGCCATTTCGCATACTATTTCGCTTGAATTTTCTGCTAGAATAGTGTTCTCTGACGTGATGCTTGTGGTCATCATTAATCCTGCTGTGAGGATCATTGCTGCTGTGTTTAACATAAGATTGGTTTTTAAATGGAACTCTGCATTTCTGCGCTCTTCCTGTTTAGTAGTAAGTCGTTTGAACAGCCCCAAACGTTACAGAAATATCCAAGTAATACGTGAGTGGTTGTGTAAAAAGATAAATGGTAAGCATCAGAACCATTTATATAATTCCTCTCTTTGCCCAAACAACGAAACTCTAGCTATGCGCCTAATTACATTGACCCTCCTCTCCTTCTTATGCTCTGCTTCTATCTATTCTCAATACGCTACCCCTGGCACAGGCGTTCACTGGACGCTTGATTCCTTGGTCCTGTACTCGGGTGGAGCGGTTCTGGGTGCAGGTCAGAGTTTTACATTGACTCAGAGTCTCGAAGTCGCTGCAGGTGACTCATTGTTCATTCTTTCTAATTCAGACCTTGCTATAGCTAGCGAAGTTCAAGTGACCATTTCTGGATTCATTGAAACAGGTTCTGATTTAGGCCCAATAATTCACTCTGTAGATGACGAAAATCCATACCAAGGATTCCGCATTGAAGAAGGTGCTACAGCCATCTTTGTAAATACTGATTTTCCTGATGGTGGTGGTTTTAAGTTGATCTCAGGCGAAGTCTTCTTTTCTAATTGTTCTATTAGTAACCAAGCGAATATTAGCACCAGTAGCGCAGCTATTGAGTGTTTCACTGGATCTCCAAGCATCAGTAATTGCACGATTACATTCAATGATGGGGCAGCCATCTCTAGTCCTGCTAACATATCCTGCTGGCCTCAAATTGCAGGGAATTTCATCTTTGGAAATAACACATTGAATAGCAATAGACCTCAGATTAACCTTGGACCATCTGGGGAAGGAAACACCATCTTGATTCAATTCAATACGGTTTCAGGCAATGATTTTTTAAACCAAGTAGGCGGAATAGCTGTGGCAAATCTTGTGGGAGGTATTTCCAATGTGCTGATCCAAGGAAATTCAATAGATGGGAATAGATATGGAATTGCAATTCTAGGAAATGGAATCACTGCAGAGATCAGTGATAACATTATTGTAAATAATACTACGCAAGGAGATCCTGACTTGGGAGGAAGCGGGATTAATCTCAATGGGAACAACAGCAGTTCGGCTATCGTTTCTAACAATACAATCTCACAGAACCTCTGGGGAATCACTGTTCAAGGTACATTCCTAGTGGATATGGGCAACCTTGATTTCGCAGCCAATAGCCCAGGGAATAATAGCTTTTCAGTGAACGGAAATGGAGGTCAGATTTATGCCTTATATAACAACTCTCCTAATCCAATAAGTGCGGTGAATAACTGCTGGATTACGGGTCAAGAATCCACTGAAGCTCAGATAGAAGACGTGATATTCCATGATACTGATGACAGTAGTCTAGGTCTAGTAAATTATGCAACTGAGATATGCGGTAGCGTAGGACTGGAGGAAGATTTCTTTAGTCAGTTCAAGGTGTTTCCGAATCCAGTTAATGATATGTTGCGTTGGGAAAACCCAACTGCAGTAAAACTTGATGCCATTCGTATTTATTCTTTACTCGGAAATCTTGTAAGAATCCATACTAATCTCAGTCCTCAAGGAATAGACCTAAGTTATCTGAATGAGGGTTTGTACATGATAGAATTGCAAGCAGTATCTGGGGTATACAGAACTACCCTTATCAAGGACTGATTTCCTTTCAAGAATAGGTCTTTTTTGCTAAGGCCATTCCCTGAATTCTCGCGTATCTTGTCGAGAGAATGAAAAGCTTTATATGTCATATCCTCCTCTACTTTCCGCTTCTGGGATGCGCTCAGAATCTCATTCCTAACGGAGATTTAGAGAATGGCAGCGGAGTTGATTTCTTCACCATGCCCAATTGGAATCGCTTTGAGACAACACCTGATGCATATACAGGCCTGACTTCATGGGGCTCTCCTAAAAGATCGACTGCTCTTGCTATCTATGGTTACCCAATTCCTTTACTCCCAATGAAGATGGGGTTAACGACTTGTATGGCCCTGTTTCGAATTGTGAGTACAGTCAATATGACTTCCAGGTCATAGATCGCTGGGGACACGTGCTTTTCCGCAGCATTGACCCCGCCTTGCTTTGGAATGGAGGTGGTGAGAGCGGGTATTATGCACCAGATGCTACTTATACTTGGCTGCTTTCCTACCGATTCAAAGGAGCTTCTTCCGCAATGGAAAAGCAGCTTGGCTCCGTGAATGTGCTGAGATAGACTCTAATCGAAATCACCTATTGATTAGCTCGCAAAACGCATAGTCCTTGGTAGCATGCTTGGACTCTCCATCATTTAATAGGATGCCATGTTCTATCCAGGACTTCAGATTGACCATCCAAAAGGCCCATCCTTGGCTACAACCGAGGTGTATATTTCGTCTGCTTTCTTCATCGAGCGGAATGTCTATTTGCTCCAAGGTCAATAGGGTGTCTCCATCTTTCTTGTTTACTGTGACGATACAGGTGCATTCTCCCGCAAAGGAGAACTCCAACCTGTGTTTAGATCTATCTACGAATTTGATTCTACCGTGCTCGATATCGGAGTAATTCCACCACTGCCAATAATAGGTGTCTCCCGTCTCTATGTGCTCGTGCTGTTTTCTGATGCTGCCATCAGAACGGGTGAAATCTGCTTGGCGAAGAAACCATGTAGTGATTTTCTCAGGAATAATCCAGGCATCGAATACCTTGTCCAGAGGGGCATCGATGAAAATGGATCGCTTAAAGCTAGACCAATCGTAGGTGCTCATAGGAGTATAACTTGAACACTGAAAGTAGAAAATCTGCTGCACATAAAAAGGCGAGGAAACCCTCGCCTCTTTTAATGTCAATACTTCTAGGTATTATCTAGAAAATCAATTCCTATCGTGGATGCTTTTAAGTCTCGGGATCTTACGAAGTCTTAAGCTCTCAGGAGTAACCTCTAGGTACTCGTCATCAGCCAGATATTCCATGGATTGCTCCAGAGAGAATTCAGTCTTAGGGGCTATACTCGTAGCTGCATCAGTTCCCGACTTACGCATATTCGTGAGTTGCTTTCCTTTGATAAGATTAAGTTCTAGGTCGCTATCTCTTGTATGCTCCCCTATCACCTGACCTTTATAGATTTGGTCACCAGCTTCCGCAAAGAAACGTCCACGGTCTTGCAGTCTGTTCAATGAGTGAGCAAGCACTTGACCTGCCTCCATAGAGATTAGTGATCCTTTTAACCTTCCCTGAATATCTCCTTTCCAAGGCTGAAACTCACGGAAACGGTGCGTCATGATAGCTGTACCCGCAGTAGTTGTAAGAATGTTATTTCTCAGGCCAATCAATCCACGTGATGGAATATCAAATTCTAAGTGCAGTAGATCGCCCTTAGGCTCCATAACAAGCAAGTCTCCTTTACGCATGGTCACCAGCTCGATAGCCTTTCCAGAATACTCTTCAGGAACATCGATGACCAAGGTCTCAAACGGCTCATGCTTCATGCCATCAATTTCTTTGATGATAACCTGTGGTTTTCCTACTTGAAGCTCATAGCCTTCTCTGCGCATAGTTTCTATAAGTACAGAAAGGTGTAGAATACCACGGCCGAAAACGGTGAACTTGTCCTCTGTATCTCCATCTTCAATGCGCATGGCAAGGTTTTTCTCTAATTCCCTGTACAAGCGGTCACGCAGGTGACGTGAAGTCACGAACTTGCCTTCTTTTCCATAGAAAGGAGAGTTATTGATAGTAAAGAGCATGCTCATTGTAGGCTCGTCAATCTTAATGCGTGGTAATGGCTCTGGATTTTCCAAGTCAGTGATGGTATCACCTATCTCGAAATCTTCAATTCCAACTACAGCACAAAGGTCTCCGCTTCTCACAGCGTCCACTTTGGCTTTTCCAAGTCCTTCGAAAACGAAGAGCTCCTTGATTCTTATCTTCTTGTTCTCTTTGTTCTTAGCCAACATATACTCCTTACCTACTTCCAAATCGCCTCTCCAGACTCTTCCTATGGCAATACGCCCAGTGAAATTCGAGAAATCAAGAGAGGTAATCTGCATTTGCGGATTTCCTGGCTTATATGGTGATGGTTTTATTACTTCAAGAATGGTATCTAACAATGGAGTGATGTCAGTAGTTGGCTTCTTCCAGTCTTTGCTCATCCAGCCTTGTTTAGAAGAACCATAAAGGGTCTCAAAGTCCAATTGCTCTTCGGTAGCATTAAGATTGAACATAAGATCAAAGATCTGCTCATGCACTATATCAGGAGTGCAGTTCTCCTTGTCTACCTTGTTCACTACGACAATTGGCTTCAATCCTAGTTCCAATGCTTTACCCAATACGAAACGGGTCTGTGGCATAGCGCCTTCAAAGGCATCGACCAATAGAAGCACTCCATCAGCCATATTCAATACGCGCTCTACTTCTCCACCGAAGTCAGAGTGACCTGGTGTGTCAAGGATGTTGATTTTACTGTCTTTATAGAAGGCAGATACGTTCTTGGCTAGTATAGTGATTCCACGCTCACGCTCCAGATCATTACTATCAAGCAGTAACTCGGTACGTTCTTTACGATCGTCCATCATCTTGGTCTCATCTATAATCTTATCAACCAGAGTGGTTTTTCCGTGGTCAACGTGAGCGATGATGGCGATATTTCTAATCTCTTGCATGAGGTCTTTTATTTCAAGCCGCAAAATTATCCTTTTAATGTCTAGGATGCTCGTTTTGAGCATAATAAACATTGGATTTATGCACCATTGAGAACTTGGACTCCTGTAAGGCCTTTAAAAGCGGTATTTTCTTAAGCATTCCGCACCTTCTCGACCCTTTCTTACTTGAATTTCTTTGACAAAAAATGAAACCCTTTGTCACCTCGTGCGTAAGAAGCCTCAAACCTATTGAACTAATATATATTATGAAAAACACTTTCCTCAGCATACTCTGTGCGTTCTTGGTGCTTACAACCCAAGCCACCGAGATCAAACTTAGCCAAGTACAAGAGAACGCTACCCCAGGTATAAACGCTGGAGTGGCCGTCTCCCCAGCTCATATCTATTATAAAGTATCCCCAGGTGAAAGC
>CALFHF010000269.1 GCA_937875855.1 uncultured Flavobacteriales bacterium | reverse complement strand
GACCGTTGTGCTTCATTGTGGACGTGCTGTTCAGTGAGGCCAGAGTAGAATCTCTCTCGTGACGGACTACGTGGCTGAATATTGTTGTAGATGATTTCTGTATCAAATATTGAACTAGACTTAATCCGTATGACGTGCTTAGTGAGCTGAATACTGTTGGCGTGAGACGAGCTACGTGGTTTCGAATCTTGGAATCATATTTGGATATGTGTACAATATAACGTACATTGTAGCGTACAATAAAGAAAATGCCATGAAAGCACTTACCATCACATCTCTTCGTCAGCGAATGAAGGAACACTTTGACTCAGTGAGCAAATCACTAGAGGTCATCATCGTTCCGCGAAAAAGAGAAGAGGACGCTGTTGTGATTATGTCGATTAGAGAGTACAACTCCTTGATGGAGACTGGGCACTTGCTCTCGACCGAATCGAATCGAAACCGCTTGCGTGAATCTATCGCTCAAATGAAAGATGGCAATACCGTTTCATTTGACGACTGAATAGAACCTCTATGAACATCCAATTCACGAGTCACGCCTGGGAGGAATTCAACTACTGGCTTGAAAACGATATTGACTCGGTTAAAAAGATAAAAGAGCTTATTCAGTCGATTCGTCAAAGTCCATTCAAAGGCATCGGTAAACCAGAGCCATTGAAGTACGACTTGAAAGGATTTTGGTCAAGAAGGATTTCAGGAGAGCACAGATTAGTGTATAAGATATCGGGGGAAAAAGGTGTTGATCAGACGTGTACTATTGTTCAATGTCGATTTCACTATGATGACAAATAAGACTCAATAGTTATCTTGATACGCGAACAACTGCACCCGTTGGCGCGGGGCTCCCGCCCCGTGACTCCAACATTCAAATCTATCTCTGTATCTCATTCAACACCCAATTATTAAATCGAAAATAAACAATAAAGAAGAACAGGAAATACTGCGGATTATTTACAATTTTCTATTACTCCCTAGTAATCAACATACTCTGATTCTCCCCTTCTTTCTTGAATTTCAGCATTGGGACCTTCCCTGTTTCAAGAAAGCCTTTGACGCTCTTTTTAGTTTCTACTGCAGTGAATGTGTTCGTAGGATTATAAGGCAAAATCCAATCTTGTTTTAATGGAATGCTGAATGCTTGATTTCCCCAATCCTTAGCAAGGAAATTTTCCAAACTCATCCATGTTCCTGCATGGGACTTATGATTCAGGATGGTATCATCCCAAGATGTTTCTCCTTCGGCCAAGAAAAGTTCGCCAAGAAAACAGAGTCTTTGCTCTATTTTTTCAGGGTCTATATCAAGCTCTTTTAACAGGGGTTTAGTGAGGGGATGATGCAGCAAAGGAAATGAACGCTGAGCGAGTTGTTCTAGCTTCCAATTCATCTTGTCTTTTCGCCCTGGGCCTATCCACGGCTCGAACAGCCCAGCGCCTTCCTGGCGATCATGTATGTAATATTTATAGGCCAATTCTACATGCAAGACCTTGGAATTCTTATGATCATAGATCAAGAAATCAAGCTCGCCTATGGTTATTCCATGATCAGCAACTTGCAGTCCATGTTTCAGGAGTTCATAACGCTCATCAGCTTCTAAAGCAAGCGCGAGAAGGGCTTCCATCTGCTTGCCTTGAGGGCGCATAAGGATAGATGACTCGCTCACCTGAAGTCTTGAAAAATCAGGCATCTCGAAGAGTTCGATTCCGGGAATAGGAGAAGAAGAGAAAAGGGATTGGGAAGCAGCAAATGCCGCCCATCTTTCTGAAGTCAGTTCGCTATGAACTGAGGGCTTCAAGACACACGCTCAATCACTGCTGCGTATCCTTGACCTACGCCCACGCACATAGTTACCAGCGCATAACGTTTCTGTTGTTCTTGCAGTTCTATGGACGCAGAGAGCAATAACCTAGCTCCTGTCATTCCCAGCGGATGTCCAAGTGCAATCGCTCCACCATTCGGATTCACACGTGGGTCATCATCCTTCAATCCCATAGCGCGGGTGCAGGCTAAGGACTGTGCTGCGAAGGCCTCGTTCAGTTCTATGACATCCATATCCTTCATGCTCAATCCTGCTCTTTTCAGCGCAAGTTCGCTGGCTTTCACTGGGCCTATTCCCATGATTCTAGGCTCCACTCCTACTACTCCAGAACTTAGGATTTTGCTCATCGCTTTCAGGCCATGTTTTTTCATGGCATGTTCTGAGGCGATTAAAAGTGCAGCAGCACCATCGTTTAATCCAGAAGCATTTCCGGCTGTGACGCTACCTCCTGTTTTACGAAACGCTGGTCTTAGTTTGGCTAAAACTTCTAGGCTAGAATCGGCACGAATGAATTCATCCTGAGCGAAGATGATGGGGTCTTTTTTACGTTGGGGAATTTCTACTGGAACTATTTCTTTGGCCAACCTTCCATTCTTTTGGGCAGCAGCCGCTTTCATTTGACTGCGATATGCGAAGAGGTCTTGATCTTCTCTGCTGATCTTATATAGATCCACCAGATTCTCAGCCGTCTCACCCATTCCGTCAGAGCCATAGAGGGCATCAAGCGCTGGATTAATGAACCTCCATCCAAAACTGGAGTCGTACATCTGCGCATCTCTTCCGAAGGCATTAGAGGTCTTAGAAATCACCCAAGGGCCACGTGTCATATTCTCTACACCACCAGCGATGAATAGATCACCTTCTCCTGCACGAATAGCGCGGTGCGCATGCACGGCAGCGCTGAGTCCAGAGCTGCACAGTCTGTTCACGGTCTCTCCGGGAACGCTGGTTGGGAGTCCGGCAAGGAGCAAGGCCATACGGGCAACGTTTCTATTGTCTTCACCAGCTTGATTTGCACAGCCTAGGATCACATCGTCAATCTCATCAGCCAGTTGCGGGTACTTGGCCATAAGTGCGCGCATGGGATAAGCCGCAAGGTCATCAGTACGCACAGCGGATAAGGTTCCGGTGAAATTTCCAATAGGGCTTCTCAAGCCATCGATGATGTAACTCATAATTTTCTTTCAGTAATGAGGCACGAAGATACTCAGAAGGAAAATGAGCGCTTAGACTGTCTTAGGTGGGGCATCCACAGTAAAGGGAATAGCTCCTGAAATGGTCTTCACGTGTAGATCATGCTGCGGGAATGGAATGGTGATTCCGGCTCGTCTGAATTCCTCATCTATTGCAAAACGCATATCGCTCAGCACGTTTTCTCTTCTAAAGATTTTATGGCTAAAGAAACGGACACGGAACTACAGAGAAGAATATCCGAATTTGTGAAAACAGACAATGGGTGTTGGTGATTTCAAAAGTGAAGGATGGCTTGATATTGGGAGGTGTTGCAGTAGGAATAGGAATTGGGTTAATCCTAGCAAGTGCGTATAGGATTAAAAGCAAGAATAAGATGTTTCTTATCGGAAAGGGTATTTATGGACATCACCCAAGTCAGTGTCCATCTCATGAACCAGATGTTTCAGTCTGAGCGCAACGATAAGCATTTCTTTGAGTCCCTTTTGCATAAGCCATTGCTCTGCTTCCTTGACCTCCAATGCGACATCAGCGATCATCTTCATCTCGACCAGTCTATGTTTGTCTAGCCAGTCTCCAGCCTCTTTGCGGCCATTAATGTAATCGACCATAGCCACGAACATAGGAAAATGATTATCAAAAAGCCATTTGTCCGCTACTCGACTTCCTTTCAAGGAGTCAATGAACATAACAAGTTCTCTAAAGCCGTTGGACAGCAACCAATTGGTAATCTGCTCATTACCCTTGATAGCTTCGCTCCAAGCGAGTAGTATTTTCTCTGGATAACTCCTCATTTCATGATTACAATAATGGTACCCTAAAGATGAGGATAAGTGAGTATTCATGTCAAGAAAGACTTTCGGCAGGATTTAAATCCTAGACCCGATGTATTTCCGCCATTTTTCGAGGACCGCATTCATGTCCTCAGGAATCTCTGATTCGAAGGACATCCATGCTCCAGTTTCAGGATGCTTGAATCCTAAGCTACGCGCGTGCAGCGCTTGACGGGGAAGGATCTTGAAGCAATTATCTACGAACTGCTTATACTTGGTGAAGGAAGTTCCTTTGAGCACTTTATTCCCTCCATATTCCAAATCCCCAAACAAGGGATGACCTATGAACTTCATATGTGCGCGTATTTGGTGAGTACGCCCGGTTTCGAGCTTACACTCAACTAAGGTTATATAACCAAGGCGCTCCAGGACTTTATAATGCGTCACTGCATGCTTACCAAATTCCCCATCAGGAAAGACATCCATGACTTTGCGGTCCTTCAGGCTACGTCCTATATGGCCAGTAATGGTTCCATCCTCTTCTAAATCTCCCCATGCGATAGCTAAGTATCTGCGTTCCGTGCTTCGGTCAAAGAACTGACCCGAAAGGTGAGTCAGTGCTTCTTCAGTTTTTGCGATAATCATGACCCCTGAGGTAAGTTTATCCAGACGATGCACTAATCCTGGCCTGCGCTCAGGTGCTCCTAGCAAGGAAGGCAGTTGCCCGAAATGAAACATCAAGGCATTGACTAAGGTCCCTCTGTAATTACCATACCCAGGATGTACTACAATTCCTGCTTCTTTATTAATTACCACCACATCATCATCTTCATAGATGATTTCAATAGGAATATCCTCAGCAATCAGCTCAATCTCCCTCACAGGGTATGGCATCACGATGCTTACTTCATCTCCAGGCCTGATTTTATAATTAGACTTGACGGCCTTTCCATTGACTTTGATATGCCCGTTTTTGGCGGCATTCTGGATTTTATTACGGGAGGTATTGGGAACCCTATCCATAAGAAAAACGTCAATACGTAATGGCTCCTGACCTGGATCGGACAAGAATTTATGATGTTCGAAAAGCTCCTCTTGGTCCTCTTCTAGATCTTCCTCTTCAGGGCTATATGACTTATCGTGTAATGACACAGGGCAAATGTTCTAACGTTCCTTCTTTGGTACTAAAAAGGAGATGATATATACCAGTAGGCCAATCATGGGTCGTGATTCTATCAAGACCAGTGAGGGTATATGAACGAAGGAATCGGCCTATGGCATCATAGACGTCAAGCTGCTTCAATCCGGCACACTCACATTGGAAATTTAATACATCGTCAGCTGGCAAAGGCCATAGCTTGACGTCAAGTTTTTCTTGCTCACTCAGGGAAGTTGAGATAGTTGGCTTAAGACTGCTAACTACGGGTCTGATTAAGAGGCTTCCTGAAGTGCTGCTTTGGGTCCACCCAGCTCCTATGTCGAAGAAGAGTCTGGTGCTGTTATTATTAATGTTCTTATCATTCCCAATGTTCAATCGCTCAGTTCCTGGCTGCACCCATCCGAAATAATACGTTCCGGCATCCAAGACCAAGGTGTCTTGTAATCCATAGCGAGCCCATCCTCTATTAGGAACATAATTGGGGTTTCGTGGTGTGGCGTCTTGATAGATCACCTCACCTGGACCGCTGCCTCCTGCGTCCCAAACAGTAAGGTAGAAAAGTTCATTGGTCACATTGACAGAAACTGGAAGAAAGTACATGTCAACGGCCTTGACGGTATCCGTCATTTGCGTTTCAAAACGGTATGCGATATCAGCTCCGGGACTATTAGCTACTCCATATCCTCGCTCTGGCTCTCCGTCATCATAAGCGTAATAATCTCTGAAACGTTGGGTGAATCGCATCAAATCATTGTCGCTATTCTGATCTGGGCTTGTGGAGAAGCTAAAATTCACCCTAAAATCAGCACACGTGTCATTCACACTTGGAGGATATATGAAGTTATTAGGACTTGAATTCAATTCTTCTGTTATCCCCAGGTCTCCTGACGCTGGAACTGAAGGTTCTGCTGGGTCGGTATAGGTCCCCTGCAGGTCATCTCCATAATAGACTTCATATTCGACATTCGCTATGAACGCTCCTATGTTATTCAAGTTCCGGAGAAAGACGTCAGTAGCAGGAAGCATGAGTGCCCCAGTATTCATGCGATAATGACTCCAAGGGACAGCCGTGTAGGTATTGGTCAGCAGCGTCTGAACCGGTTTCAAAAATCCCACGTCAATAAGGACTTCACCAATGCTTCGGTTATCTCCTAGAAATATATAATCTAGGACCCAATGATCCAAACTGCCAGAGAGCGTAGCGTAATTCCTGAAACGGAATTTGAATCCATCTACTAAGAACCCTGATTCTAATACCTCTATATAAACATGTTCGAAAGGAGCTAGTGTAGTTCCAAGAGAGAACCACTGTTGGATCCATTGATCCTGACCTTGATGATAAAACTCCAGGATTAAGGAGTCTTCAGGGTCAGGAAACTCCCCATTACCTTCAGGTTGATAGAAAAAGCTCAAAACCACACCTTCTTTATCTTGAAGATTTACTTCTACCGATTCCAAGGTATCAGCAGGGCCATACGAAGATGTGAAAGAAAAATCATAAGGGTACCCCGTTTCATCCAAGCCTTCAAACACTAATACCCCAATATTGGGAGCCTCTATACCATATCCCATGCTTCGGGTTGCGCTTCTATTGGTCCAATAGACTTCATACCCAAATTCATTGCTAGGAAAGTGATCTTGACTAAAATCATCTCTAAGCGGAAGTTCAATGGAAGAAGAACGCAGATCAGATTGAGGCTGTTTAGAACGTTCTTCAAATTCTGACACTTTCTTAGCGTCCCAAGGAAGAGCAGATTCTATTTCTTGGGCTGAGCCGTTAAGAATGAACGAAGAGAAGATGATGAGGGCAAAATTTCTATTCATGCTTATTCAAAATTCGCGTCAGGCGATGAGGCATCACGACTGAGGTAAACATCTATGCCAGTACCTGTATTGACACTATTCCCGAGACCCGGTTCTTGTCTCTGAATGAACATAGAAAGAGTATCCGAGGAAGTGACACAATTCTCGCAACCACCAAGGATAGACCCCATATTTAACGAAACCCTATTCAAAATATTCTTAGCGTCTCCAAAGGTATAGCCTTCAATGTTAGGAACACTGACGTACTGTGCAGTCTGTTTTCCAAGGACTAATGAAATCTTCTCCCCTTTAAATAAACGCGTTCCTGCTTTGATAGTAACACCTTTATAGGTCTGCTTTAATACACAATCAGTGCATACTTCATCAGGCACGTATTCTATCTGATCTATCTCTATTCCAATGATGGCGAGGACATTAATCGCGGATCTTTTGGACATACCCACAAGGTCAGGTAATTCCACTTTAGGAGGTAATGAAGAAGCTACGGTTAAGTATATAAGCCTATTCTGTTTTACCAGTCGAGCAATAGATTCACCTGATTTTGGGTCTAGCAGCATAGCTTCAGGGGACTGAGCTTGGATGCTTCCAGGAACTGCATCGGCCACATAGACGGAGTCCTCTATCCTAAATCGAAGATTCTGTTCTTCCAAAACGGCTCTAGCTTGATCCAATGTCATGCTCGTAAGATCAGGAACAGGCTGATGTTCTCCATGATTCGTATAGGAAGACATCCATGCGAAGAGCATGAAAAACAAGATAAGCAAGCAAGCGCCAGCCATCACGAGATGTTTCATTCCTGCCTTACTAAAAAGAAAACGTATGTAGTCTATCATCCTTTGAATAATGCCGCAAAGATAGTTTCTCAGGCAATGAGAACAGCCAAATCCTCAAAAGGCAAATAATCTTGCATGAAATAAGCCTTTAAACTGTTCATAAATGTGCTCTAAGGCCATAGTTATATCTAATGGTCCCTTTATTTTTGAGCTGAATTAAATTTCCATGCAAATCAAGAATCTTGGCGTTATCGCAGGCGGTTATTCAGGAGAGGCCGAAGTCTCCCTGAGAAGTGCCGCTACTCTCATTCATCATTTGAAGGACACTGATTTCAATGTCATCCTCATCAAGATTGATAAAGTGAACTGGAAGGCTCATTGGCAAGAGAAGGAATATAATATAGACAAGAATGACTTCAGCTTTCAAGGTCCTCAAGGCAAAGTAAAGATAGACTACGCCTACATTATCATTCATGGAACACCTGGTGAAGATGGAAAGCTTCAGGGATATTTTGATATGCTTGAGATACCATACAACACAGGGAATGCATTGAACATGGCCGTGACGTTCAATAAAGGTGCAACACAGCGTTCCTTAAAGCTCGCAGGAATTCAGATCTCAGATTTCATCCATTTACGTAAGGATCATCCTATAAGGGATGCCTTTATTATTCAACAAGTGGGTCTCCCTTGTTTTGTAAAGCCAGCAGAGGCAGGTTCTAGCTTAGGAGCGAGTAAAGTGAAAGAAGCCCATGAACTCAGGCCTGCTCTACGCAAAGTCTTTGAAGTGGATGACGAGGCTATGATAGAGCGCTATCTTGTAGGAAAGGAATTAACCTGCGGTGTTATATCCTATAAGGGAGAAGTACGGGCATTGCCCATTACAGAGGTCATCTCTAAAAACGAGTTCTTCGATTATGAGGCTAAGTACAACTCTGACGCGACTGAAGAGGTCACTCCTGCCCTCATAAGCGCTGATGCCACTTCTCGCATACAGAAATTAGCTGTAGACATTTTCCACTTACTGAATTGTCGAGGTGTTGTTCGCATTGATTTCTTCCTGTGCAAGGATGAAATCTTCGTAGTTGAAATAAACACGGTTCCGGGATTTAGTATACAAAGTATCGTACCTAAGCAGTTATCCGTTGAAGGGATTGCTATTAAAGACCTGCTCATGGACATTATAACAACATCAACAATAAGTAAATGACATTGATTACAAGCATCTCCGGCATCAGGGGAACCATAGGAGGGAAACCAGGAGATGCATTGACGCCAGTCGATGTAGTGAGATTCAGTGCAGCGTTCGCGGCTTGGGTGAAGAACAATTATAAAGGCAATGCTAGGCCAAGGATCGCGCTAGGAAGAGATGCTAGAGTCTCAGGACCTATGGTCCAACTGCTTGTGCAAGGCACCTTGCAAGCCAGCGGAATAGATGTGCTCGACTTAGGCCTAAGCACCACACCTACAGTAGAAGTAGCAGTAACTGAAAATGACTGCAAAGCTGGAATCATATTGACAGCAAGTCACAATCCTGCACAGTGGAATGCCTTGAAATTGCTCAACGAAAAAGGAGAATTCATCTCGGCAGCTGATGGAGAAGAGCTTATGAGACTCATCAAAACCGAGTCGTATTCATTCTGCGAAGTAGAAGATTTAGGTCAAGTGACCGAGGATATGGAATCCATAGAGAAGCACATTGAGCTAGTATTGAAATGTGAAGGAGTAGATGCGAAAGCCATAGCTGCTGCGAATCTTAAGGTAGTGGTAGATGCTGTAAACAGCACAGGAGGAATGGCCATTCCAGCCGTGTTGAAGGCCCTTGGCGTGAAGCAAATAAAAGAATTGTATTGCACGCCTAATGGAGACTTTCCTCATAATCCAGAGCCCTTACCAGAGAATTTGAAAGAGATTTCGGCCTTGGTCAAAGCAGAAAAAGCAGACTTGGGAATCGTAGTGGATCCTGATGTGGATCGCTTAGCCTTAGTGTGTGAAGATGGAAGCATGTTCGGGGAGGAATACACCTTGGTAGCAGTGGCCGACCATGTATTGAGTTACCGTCCAGGACCTACAGTTTCTAATCTATCAAGCAGCCGAGCATTGCGTGATGTTACACGTAAGCATGGGCAAGAATATTACGCCTCAGCCGTAGGTGAAGTGAATGTGGTGAATAAGATGAAAGAGGTGAAGGCGAGCATAGGAGGAGAAGGAAATGGAGGAATCATTGACCCTGCTCTTCATTACGGGAGAGATGCGATTCTGGGCGTAGCGCTTTTCTTAACGCATTATGTAAAGAAAGGGATGAGCATGACTGCGCTTAAGGCTTCATATCCTGTGTATGCCATGTCTAAGAATAAGATTCAGTTAAGCCCTGAAGTAGATGTGGATGCACTTCTTCGCAGCGTTCAAGAAACGTATGCTAATGAGGAACTGAGCACCATAGATGGAGTGAAGATAGACTTCAAAGAAGGATGGGTGCATCTGAGAAGATCCAATACAGAGCCCATCATTCGTGTATATTCTGAAGCGGCAACGGCCGCTGAAGCTGAGGCCTTAGCTGGAAAAATAATGGACCATGTGAGTTCTATGGTATGAGGTATATCCTCTGCCTTTTCATAGTTATAAGCTCTACCCTTTCAGCTCAAACAGATAGTTTGAATCTGGTTGATGGTCTGCATCTTCAGCATAAACAATCTAGAGAATTCTTCGACCTGCCCTTAGAGAGCTCGGTTTGCGTTCGTTTGAAAGACGGCAGACGCATCAAAGGAACATTGGAGGAAGTGAATTCAAGTCATCTCAAAGTGGGCGGAGAAGCCATTGATTATCAGAACATCTTCTTCGTAGGACATAGAAAATTCACAACGAATGCGGGTGGAGTGTTGCTCACTTTAACTGGCGCAGGATTACTGGCAGCAGCCATTATCCCTGCTGTAAACGGAGGAAGTGAAGGACTCGTCTCAGCGGGACTTATCGGCCTAGCAGGAGTAGGAATAGGGATCATGGGCCCGGGACTCATAAGGGATGGAAAGCGCTATTATATGGATGATGATTGGCGGGTGGTGGAGTAGATTCGCATCCATTTTATTATTGTGTAGCCTATTAAAATAAAAACCCCTTCCTGAATGATCAGAAAGGGGTTTGAACTTCTTAGACTAGGCTTTAGCTCAACATCTCTTTGACCATATTGGAAATGGTCTTTCCGTCACTTAGTCCAGCTAGCTCTGCACTTGCCTTTCCCATGACTTTTCCCATGTCCTGAGGGCCTGATGCTCCCACTGCGGCAATGATAGTCGTTAAGCGAGCCTTCAATTCTTCTGGGCTTAGCTGCTTAGGCAGATATTCTTCTAGAATTGCAGCTTGATCCATTTCCTCCTTATGGAGGTCTTCTCTGCCTTGTTGCTCGTAGATGTCAGCCGCTTCTTTGCGTTGCTTATGAAGCTTCATAATGACCTTAGTAGCCAAGTCATCGTCTACCGTAGCGCCAGCTTCCTTGGTCGCTTCGATCATAAAGGCTGACTTTATGGAGCGCAATGTCTCCAACCTGACTTTATCCCGAGCGAGCATAGCAGCTTTTATATCCGCATCTATCTTTTCCTTCAAGTCCATTTTTAGTCTACGTTCTTATCCAAATATGGATTATTCTTGCTCAAGCTCACACCTTCAGACTCTGATTCATTGAGGGTATATCGGCTCATATTGCTCTCAGATGAATGTGGGATATCTTCCAATTGCAAGTTCTTACGCTTGTAAGCAGGTTCTTTTTCGAGTTCACTAAGTCCGCTTGGGGTGCGCAATTTCATTCCGCTCTCCTTCACTCGCTCCATACGCTCCTCCGTATTCAAGCGATGTTCGTCTGGAGAGATTTTATTGCGAGTAGGAACTGTTGCTGTTTTCTCCACTGGCCTTTGAACATTGAACGATGGCTGTGCTTTCTTAGGCTCTTCTGTCTGATTGCTTTGAATCTTTGAAGCGCGCACTTCGAAGTCAGCTCTGATTTCCTCTTCTTCCTGAGCATCATCAAAAAGGCTGAAGTAGTTTTTATCCTCTTGGGCTTCCTCTTCCATCTCCTTGAAATCAAAACCAAGGTCATGCTGCACCGGATGATCAGCGATATCTTCATCTTTCACATCTTTCAAGAATGGCTCTATCTCATCTTCAATAAGAGGCATTAGGCCCTCCACTTTCTTAGGTTGGTTAATAGGCGTAAGGCGATTACTACCCGTAGCAGAACTTAAGGGCCGCTGAATCTCACGTGCTTCTACCGGAGGCGTAATCATCGTAGGAACATCCTCATCTAATTTGCGGTAGTTCTTGGCTGGCTCTTTCTCCAATCCATAAGCTACTTCATGACTCTTTCCTTCAAATCCAGTAGCGATGATAGTCACGCTAATGGCTGATCCTAAACGGTCATCTTGACCGTAGCCCATGATAACCTCAGCACCGTCTCCAGCTTCTGCTTGGATATGATCTGTGATTTCATCTAACTCGTCCATGGTGATGTCTTGATCCCCGAATGTGATATTCAAGAGCACGTGACGAGCGCCACGAATATCACTGTCATTGAGTAATGGAGACTCCAAAGCTCCTGTTACCGCTTTAAATGCTCTGTTCTCTCCTTCAGCTTGGGCAGACCCCATGATCGCTACACCGCTGTCTTTCATAACGGTGTTCACATCGTTCATGTCTACGTTTATATATCCGATGCTTGAGATCACTTCAGCGATTCCCTTTGCCGCAGTAGTCAAGATATTATCAGATTGCTGGAAGGCATCTGTCATATTCAGATTGCCATATAGCTCTCTTAATTTGTCATTCTTGATAATCAAGAGGGTATCTACACAACTGCGAAGTTTCTCTAGTCCTTCTTGGGCCAATTTATTCCTGCGTGGCCCTTCAAACTTGAAAGGAATTGAAACGATTCCTACAGTAAGGATTCCCATTTCTTTAGCAACTGCGGCAATAACTGGAGCAGCTCCAGTTCCTGTTCCACCACCCATTCCTGCAGTGATGAATACCATGGTCGTATTGTTAGAAAGGATCTCTTTAATCTCTTCTATGGATTCCACAGCGGCATTCCTTCCCACTTCAGGTTGGGCACCAGCACCACGTCCGCCCGTGAGGGTCTGACCGATCTGGATCTTCAATGGAACTGGACTTATGTCTAGTGCTTGCTGATCCGTGTTGCAGACCATGAAGTCTACTCCTTTGATCCCTTGCAGGTACATGTGGTTCACGGCATTGCTACCTCCACCTCCTACTCCAATCACTTTCAGGATAGATGAGCTGTCTTTTGGCATTTCGAATTCTAATGGCATGATGCTGTAGGTTTTAGTTCTGGTCTGTATGGTTTCTTCAATCGTGATCTTCGTTCAAATAGCCCGTCACGGTAGTGAAGAACTGTTGAATCACGCCTCCTGCTTTTGCTTTCTTTGGTCCTTGTCGAACCACTCCTTGTCGGCTGTCTTTCTCAAGTTGCTCGAATCCTTTGATAACTAATCCCACACCTGTAGCGTACATAGGTGAAGTCACCGTATGATCATTGGTATTAGCCAAGAATTCATTCGGGTAACCTACCCTTGAATCCATTCCTGTCACGTATTCGAACAGTTGTTGTAAGTGCTTTAATTGAGATCCACCACCTGTTACTACAAGTCCCGCAATCAACTTGCGCTCATAGCCGCTGTTCACTATCTCATAATGCACATGCTCTATAATCTCCTCCATACGTGCATGTATAATGTGCGCTAGGTTACGCATGGAAATCTCCTTAGGTTGACGGTTCCTAAATCCAGGGATGCAAATGATATCGCTGTTCTGGCTTTCTTGTGGCAAGGCAGAACCGAACTTTACTTTCAAAGCCTCTGCCTGCTTTTTCATGATAGTACATCCTTCTTTAATATCATCAGTGATGACATTACCCCCGAACGGGATGACAGCAGTATGACGGATGATTCCATCTTGGAAAATGGCGATATCAGTAGTTCCACCACCTATGTCTACTAGCACCACCCCTGCTTCTTTCTCTTCATCGCTCAATACGGAAGCTGAGCTTGCAAGAGGTTCTAGGGTAAGACCCGTGACGGTAAGGCCGGCTTTGGACACGCACCTATGAATATTCTTAATCGCAGTGAGCTGCCCAGTGATGATATGGAAGTTCCCTTCCAATCGTATTCCTGACTGACCACAAGGGTTCTTAATTCCCTGCTCAGTATCCACGATATACTCTTGAGGTATCACGGTGATGATCTCTTCACCAGGAGCCATCATGAGTTTGTACATATCCTTTTCAAGGAGGTCCAAGTCATACGGAGAGATTTCCACCTCTACATTCTCACGGGTGATCATACCACGATGCTGAAGGCTGCGGATATGCTGTCCTGCAATACCTACATTGACATGGCTTATATTCACTCCAGAAGCTTTTTCAGCTTCCTCTACCGCAATGCGGATGGAGTTCACGGTCTGCTCGATGTTCGAGACTACACCTCGTTTAACTCCTATAGACTCTGCCTTTCCCAGGCCAAGAATCTCGAGTTTTCCATGTTCGTTCTTTCGACCGACCATGCATGCAATCTTCGTGGTCCCGATATCGAGTCCAACAACGATATCCGACATATCTTTAGTTTCTTCCGTCATCTTTTCAAGCATACGACCTGACCCTTGAATCTGAGATCCAAGCTCTGATACAGGTTCCAATTGGTCTGTGTAATTCCCTTACTGTAAAATTCCTCGAGGTTATCCAGTTTAGCCTGAAAATTCAAGGGGTTTCCTAGTATGACTTGATGCACTCCCACTCTTGGGATGAAGATCAAGTCGCCTTTCTTATCCATTTCTATCTGCACAATCTGAGCTTTCCAGAATGGATGTACGTTAATGTATTGGGCCAAGTCCAATAATCCTTCATAGATACTGTCTTTAGCCAGCCGAGGTTGAATCTCAGAAATTTGAAATTTCCCAGTCAATGGAATACAGCGTTCAGAATAATCTGCACTGGTCTCCATAATCTTTCCATCCTCGTCCAGATATGCGCTATGTCCTTTCTCATCGATTAATCTAAGGATAGGCTTGCGCTGAGTAATTACTACTTCCAGTTTTTGATCCACAGTTTTATAGACCATCACTTCCTTTACATAAGGGCTCGCTTCTATCTCTCGCTCCATACGGGATACATTCAAGTCCTTCATTTTAGTTCCAATGATAGGATCACCCATGTCAAGAATATGTTCTCTAGCATAATCCTCGGTTATGAAATGACTAAGTCCATCACCTGTGATTTTTATGTTGAATTGGGTGCATTGGTTCTCAGAACCACGAGCCCAAGAGAAGCCCAGAAGCAAAAGAGCAAGGAGGCTCATCGTGCTGAAAAGGATTATATGCTTCAAGGACGGGTTCACTGACCTAAATTTCTTTTAGATAAAACGCTGTTAATGAGAGGAATAGTGCGATCAATATCGCCTGCTCCCAGTATTAACAAAACTTCTAATTCCCTTGTAGCGAAGTGAGTGGGTAGCTCTTCTTTTGTACACAGTATCTTGTTGGTTAAGCTCATTCGTTTCAGGATCTCTTCAGAAGTCACCCCCGGAATGGGTTTTTCGCGAGCTGGATATATGGGAACAAGGACCACTTCATCAGCCAACGATAGACTGTCGGCAAAGCCATCAAGGAAGTCTCGAGTTCGGGTAAAGAGATGCGGCTGGAAGGCAACCGTTAGTTTTTTATCAGGAAATAATTCTCGCGCTGCATTGATAGAGGCTCTGATCTCACTAGGATGATGAGCATAATCATCTATCAACTGCACGACAGGGCCACGCTGATGAAACTGAAATCTACGCTGAACACCTTCATAGGCATCTAAAGCTTGGCGAATTTTCACATCAGGTATCTCCAAGGATAGCGCTACAGCGCAGGCCGCTGTGGCGTTAGTCACGTTATGACGTCCAGGCATATGCAACACGAGGTCATTGACCTTCCCCTTGGGATGAATCAAGTCAAAGTGATAAGCGCCATCATTAATTTGAATATTGCATGCTTTGAAGACTGCGTCATCTAGTCCATAGCTCCGCTGATTCGTTGAAATAGGAAAAAATGGAATAGCGTCATGACAGAATAATGTCCCAGCAGACTGAACTCCGCCAGCAAAAGTCTGGAAAGCCAGACTAAAATTCTCTTCGGTCTCATAGATATCCAAGTGATCAGGATCCAAGGAAGTAATAACGGCTAATTCGGGTTTCAAATGATGAAACGAGCGATCAAATTCATCTGCTTCCAGCACCATGAATTTTGAAGCTGCGTCTATGAGAACATTGGTATTATAGCCCGTCATTACACCGCCAATGAAGGCATTACATCCAAATCCTGAATGGGTCAATATATGGGCAATCATGGAAGATGTGGTGGTCTTTCCATGGGTACCTGCAACCGCGATACTCCTCATTCCTTGAGACACGATGGCAAGCAGTTCAGAACGTTTAATCAGTTCGAATCCAGCTTCTTTGACATGACTTAGAATAACAGCATCTAAAGGCACAGCTGGTGTGCGTATAACTAAGGTGTCCGAAGGATTCAAATAAGCTGGAAGAAGGTCAATTTTATCTTCAAGGATGACCTCAATACCTTCAGCCATTAACTCACGAATCAAGTGAGAATCACTTTTATCATAGCCAGCCACGTGATGACCTTTTGCATGAAAAAACCGCGCAAGCGCGCTCATACCTATCCCGCCTATCCCGATGAAATATATGTTCTTCTTCACGTTCATGAACGAATATATTCAAGCACATGATGAGCTATGTCATCATCAGCAGTAGGTTTTGAGAGTGCTTTGATATTCTCAGCAAGACCCAGTCGTTTCCCCTCATTATCAAGTAAGTCTTCAAGGATTTTCTCAATCTGGTCAAGGGCTTCTGTTTCTTTGAGCAAGATAGCCGCGTCCTTCTGTGTCAATGCTAATGCATTCTTGGTTTGATGATCTTCAGACACATAGGGAGAGGGAATAAATATCACTGGTTTTCCAATGACACATAACTCCGAAATAGACATTGCCCCAGCGCGTGAAATAATAACATCAGCCAAAGCATAAGCTAGATCCATGCGCTCAATGAACTTGAGCATTTTCACTTGGCTAGGAAGTGAAGCCTTCAGTTTTACGTCTAGGGATTCAAAGGAGTTAGCTCCTGTTTGCCATAGCACTTGAACTTCTTTCTTGCAGATGAAAGGCAGGAGTTTTTCTACTGCTTGATTGATCACTAAGGCACCCAAGCTTCCTCCTACAAAAAAGAGCGTGCTTTTGTCTTTGTCCAACGAGAAATACTCCACAGCTTCACTTCTCTTATCGGTAATAGCCACAGCTTGTTTTCGGATAGGATTTCCGCTGAGGACGATTTTTTCTCCAGGGAAGAATCGCTCCATTCCTTCATAGGCTACGAAAATTTTTTTTGCTCTTTTCGCCAAAAGTTTATTCGTGATTCCTGGATAGGAATTCTGCTCTTGGACCATGGTTGGTATTCCCATCCAAGCTGCCATGCGCAGCAGCGGCCCTGATGCATATCCACCCACGCCTATCACGACATCCGGTTTATATCCATGAAGTATTGAACGCGCCATCCAGAGGCTTTTGATCAAGAGAAAAGGCACTTTTAGATTAGCCAAACTGATCCTTCGTTGAATCCCACGAATTGGAAGACCAATGATGTCATAACCCGCTATAGGAACGCGTTCCATCTCCATCTTTCCTTCAGCACCTACAAAGAGGATTTCTATATTTTCATCCTGACGTTTTAGCGCATCAGCAATGGCCAAAGCTGGAAAGATATGTCCTCCAGTACCGCCCCCGCTGATGATAACCTTAGGCACCGCTGGTTACCATATTAGGTCCAACGGGACGAGCTTCTTGCTCACGGCTAATACTGAGAATGATACCTAAGGAGATACAAGTGAACCATAAAGAGGTTCCCCCCATACTTACAAAGGGCAAAGGTTGCCCTGTAACTGGTACCAGGTTAACGGCTACGGCCATATTAGAAAAAGCCTGCAAGACCATTAAGAGCCCTAATCCTAATGCAAGGTATGTACTGAATTTTTTCTCTGACCTACTCGATATTCGAATCACTCGGAAAAGTAGAATGATGTAGAGCGCCATTAAGCCAAGTCCTCCTACTATACTTCCATACTCCTCTATAATGAAGGCATAAATCATGTCAGAATAGGGATGTGGCATGTAATTTCTTGACGTTCCTTTCCCAGGACCATTGGGCAACAACCCGCCTTTATGAATGGCAATCTTAGCCATTTCTACTTGGTAGTTTCGCTCAAGGTCCATCTCTGACCCACCATTTTTAGTATTCTCGGTATTGAAAGACATCATTCTACTTTTCCAGGTGTCTACCCTTGGAAGTAGATCAGGTTTCGCGCTAGCTATTCCAAGTAGAATCACGAAGAATAGAACACCGGCACCTGCGATTGCAAATAGATGGATAATACGTGTTCCTGCAATGAACATAAGTGTTAGACAGGTGACAAGCAATAGGAAAGCGGTAGAGAAGTTCGCGGGGAGAATCAATCCACAAATAAGTATGATGGGTGCCAACGTAGGCAGTACACCAGTTTTGAAATTCCTGATAGATTCATTGTTAAGACTTAGTAATCTAGCCACATATGCGATGAGCACAATCTTAGCTAAATCTGAAGTTTGGAAGCTTTGATTGATGATAGGAATAGTCAGCCATCGGCTAGCTGCATTGATATTAGACCCAAAAAGCAAGGTGAATAAAAGAAGCGCTGCGGAGACCCAAATCATCAATTGAGAGATTCTGAAAATATAGCGGTGAGGCATGCGATGAACTGCATACATAATCCCATAACCAGCTACGAGCATGATAAGGTGCTTCAACAGAAAGTGAAAGGTATTTCCTTCTTGGTATTTATAGGCCAATGAAGAGATGGAACTATACACAGCCAGAATGGAAACCATTCCTAAAATGATAGCGATGATCCAAATGATTTTGTCTCCTTGCAGATATTGAAATACCTTTTCTTTCATTCTCTTCCCTTGTTCCTCAATTCGGAAACTAGCGTTCTAAAATCCTCTCCTCTTTCAGCAACATCTTTATAGAATCTTCCTGGCGCACAGCTAGGGGAGAAAAGCACTACATCTCCCGCAACTGCAATTTCAGAAGCAGCTGATACTGCCGATTTAAGATTCTCGGTGATCTTAAATTTCTCAACAGCTCCTTCTAGCACTGACCTTACATCTGACGCCTCCTTACCACACATTACAATGGCCTTAACCTTATGTCGCACTATACTGCTCATTAGAATAAAATCCCTGTCATAGGGTGTGGCACAACAAATCCACACTACTGGATCAGGAATACAACGCATAGAATCCACTGTAGACATAACAGATGTTGCGCTTGAATCATTGACGTAAGTCACTGAGTGTATCTCATCCACCGCCTCAAGTCTGTGTTGCACTTGATTCAATTCTTCCAACATGCGTTTACGAGCATGTATGAAATCATCGACTTGGCTCTTCTTGCCTTTATGTATGGTGAATGATTTTCTCATGGTTATGGGTATTGGCTTAATTAAAAATGAAAGATCAAAGTGCCATCACGCACTTCCTGAACTCCTCGCCACGTTTTCTATAATTCCCAAATAACTCAGACGATGGAGTAGCCGGAGAGAAGAGAATAGTCTCTCCTTCATTAGCATACTCAAAAGCCTCAGCGACCAGTTCTTCCATGCTTCCGCATTGTTGAACCAAGTCTACTTCAGTCACGAAATCCTCCACGAGAAGATCGTTCGTATCACCCATGTAAAAAATTGCTTTCACTTTTCCAGAGACCATTCCCCTCAATTCAGAGAGGTCCTCGAAACCCAATACGCAGCTCAAAAGCCAGACTACAGGTTTATCCATACAGCTCAGGGAATAAAGCGTGGAAGTAGGTTCAGTAGCCTTGGAATCATTTAAGAATTCTACTCCATCTTTCATACTTACAGTCTCAAGTCTATGCTCTATTTCTAGGATCTGCTTGAGGTTGTTACTACGAGCGATGAGCAGGCGATCAGTCAGGGCACTGATCTCGGCCGGATCTAATTTAGTAGTGTACATAGTGTGTGTGTTTTTTCTTGTTAGTGTAGATCAAAGGGACCTTACGGCACGCTTGAACATGCGACCACGTTCTTCGTAGTTCTCGAAGAGGTCGAAGCTTGCGCAACATGGAGAAAGCAAAACGGTGTCACCTGGTCTTGCGACAAGGCTTGATTGGTGGACAGAGTCAGCAGCACTTTCCGTTTCCACGATCACAGGGACCACATCTTTGAAGGCAGCGATGATTTTCTTGTTGTCTTTTCCGAGACAAACGATAGCCTTCACCTTTTCACGGACTAAGTCCAAAAGTTGGCTATAGTCATTCCCCTTATCGACCCCGCCAACAACCCATACTACTGGATTATTCATGCTTTCTAAAGCATACCACGTGGCGTTTACGTTAGTGGCTTTAGAGTCATTGATGTACTCGACACCATTGACTTTGCCAATGAGCTCAAGACGATGCTCCACGTTCTGGAAATCGCTAAAACTCTCCCGTACAGACTCACTCCGTACATTAAGAACATTGGCTGCAATTCCTGCTGCCATAGAGTTATACAGGTTGTGTTTTCCCTGTAGTGCTAGTGTATAGATGGACATAGTGCTTAGTGTTGTGTTTAGTTTAGTGTTGTGTTCCGAGTTCAATAAAAATTTCAATTCCTCATTTTCAAGCCAGGCTCCCTCCGGCACTGAATGCTGGATGGAGAAAGGAATTTTCTGGCCTTTCAATTCATGTTTTTGGAGTCCTTCTAGGATTAAGGGATCATCATCGCAATAGATGAACACATCGCTCTCTTTTTGATTCATCGCCACTCTGAATTTCGAATCAGCATATTGATTGATGTCGTATTCATACCTGTCTAAATGGTCCGGTGTGATGTTCAAGAGGATGGCGATATCAGGTCTGAAATCCACGATGCCATCGAGCTGAAAACTGCTTAGTTCTAAGACAAAAACCTCAGGCTCTCGCTCAGCCAAGGCATCAGCGAAGCTGCGTCCAATATTCCCTGCAAGAATGGAATCTCTGCCAGCCTTTTTCAAGAGATGGTGCATTAATGTGCTGGTGGTGGTCTTTCCGTTACTCCCTGTGATTCCAACGATGGTAGCAGATGTATAGCGAGATGCGAATTCGATTTCAGATATGACCGGAATCCCCTTCTCATGCATCTTCTTGATGATAGGCGCCTTGTCAGTTATCCCCGGGCTCTTGACGACCAAGTCAGCCTCAAAGATTCGATCGCTATGAGCGCCTTCTTCCCATTGTACTCCAATATGTGAAAGAACTTCCTTCCTCTCTTGGCCTATCATTCCTGCGTCAGAAACAAAGACTTCCCAATCCTTTTTCACAGCCAACTTGGCTGCTCCTATGCCACTCTCAGCAGCACCGAGTATGGTCAACTTTGCCATCTCACCGTATCTTTAAAGTGACCAATGTCAGGACAGCGAGCATGATGCCCACAATCCAGAAGCGCGAAACGATTTTAGACTCATGCATGCCGAGTTTCTGATAATGATGATGCAGAGGAGCCATCAGGAATATCCTGCGCCCTTCTCCGTGTTTTTTCTTGGTGTATTTGAACCAGCTTACCTGTATCATCACCGAGAGATTCTCTACCAGAAATACACCGCAAAGGATGGGCAACAATGCCTCCTTCCTAATCGCAATAGCGAATACCGCAATGATTCCTCCTATAGCCAGACTTCCTGTATCACCCATGAAAACTTGGGCTGGATAAGAGTTGTACCAAAGAAATCCAACACAGGCTCCCACGAAGGCTGCGATATAGACTACCATCTCCCCTGAGTGAGGGATATACATGATGTTCAAGTATTCTGCGAAAATGGTGTTACCAGACACATAAGCGAAAAGGGCCAAAGTCACTCCGATGATGGCAGATGTTCCTGTAGCAAGTCCATCCAATCCATCTGTCATATTCGCACCATTAGAAATGGCCGTTACGATGAAAATCACGATGAGGATAAAGACCACGCAAAGTGCGATATATTGAATAGAATTAGGTAGCCAATTGACAAGCCACTGGTAATTGAATTCATGATTCTTCATGAATGGTATAGTGGTCACCATTGCCTTGGATTCTACCCAGACTTTCTCTCCATCAATGAGCGTTAAGTGCTTTAACTTCACATTGTGATGGAAGAATAAAAGCGCTCCAATAATCAGCCCAACACCTATCTGACCAATGACTTTAAATTTACCCGCAAGACCAGCTTTGTTCTTTTTGAAGACTTTGATATAATCATCAGTGAATCCGATGATTCCCAGCCACACCGTAGTGATCAGCAGTGTGATGATGTAGATGTTATTCAGATTAGCGAACAACAATGTTGGAATCAATATGCTTCCAAGAATGATGAGCCCACCCATGGTCGGGGTGCCTTGTTTCTGAATCTGGCCAGCAAGTCCTAAATCTCTTACCGTCTCTCCTATCTGCATCTTGCGAAGCAATCCCACTAAGGTTCCACCGAAGAGCATAGAGATGACCAATGAACTGATTAAAGCCAATGCCGCTCTGAAGGAAATGTATTGAAACAATCCTGCCCCTGGAATCTGGAAATGCTGCTCGAGATATTGAAAAAGGTGATACAGCATCAGTCTTCCAAGGTTTTAAGAGTTTCTCCTACAATCTTAAAATCATCAAATGGGAATCGCTCGCCTGAGATCTCTTGATACTTCTCATGCCCTTTTCCTGCGACCAAGAGAATATCTCCTGGCTCAGCCATGGCACACGCAGTGCGAATGGCTTCTTTACGGTCAACAATAGAGAGTGTCTTCTTGTAGTGTTGACCTTCCACTCCTGAATTCATATCCGCGATAATCTGCTCAGGCTTCTCAGAACGTGGATTATCAGAAGTGAGGATTATTTTATCAGAAAACTCACAGGCAACAGCTGCCATTATCGGGCGCTTGCTCTTATCACGATCACCGCCACAACCAACCACAGTAATCACCTTTTCATTTCCAGTTCTCACTTCTTGAATAGTCTTCAAGACATTCTTCAAGGCATCAGGAGTGTGTGCATAATCAACGATGGCGATGATCTTCTTTGAAGTACTTAGATATTGGAACCTTCCTTCCACAGAATCCAATTGAGAAAGAGCAGTAAGTACATTGAGTTTATCCTCTCCCAATAGCATAGCTGTTCCATAGACTGCCAAGAGGTTATATGCATTGAAGCCTCCTACCAGCCTGGAATAGACATCATTTCCGTCCAAGAGCAGGTGCAAGCCATTGAACTGATTCTCAATGATTCTTGCTCTATAATCAGCCATACTGCGAATGGCGTAGAAATTCACTTTGGCTCTTGTATTCTGCACCATGATTTCCCCATGCGGATCATCCTGATTAATCAGTGCTAATGAACCTGTAGGCAGCTCATCGAAGAAGAGTTTTTTTGCTTTGATATACTCATCGAAAGTGCCATGATAGTCCAAGTGATCATGCGTGATATTGCTGAAGACAGCCACATTGAACTTAGAGCCGACAATTCTTCGCTGATGAATGGCATGAGAGCTCACTTCCATAAAGCAATGCGTTACATCAGCATCTACCATTTCTCGAAACAAGCGCTGAAGAGAGATGGCATCAGGTGTCGTGTGCGTAGCGTCTAAAACTTTACGGCCGATTCTATTCACCACTGTACTAATGAGACCGCACTTATAACCGAGTTGAACAAAGAGCTTGTAAAGCAAGGTGACCGTGGTAGTCTTTCCATTGGTCCCAGTCACACCAACAAGCGTTAAAGAATCAGAAGGATTGTCAAAGAAATTAGCAGCTATTTGACCCAATGCATCTGCTGTATTGTTGACTCGCACATAAGTGACATGCGACTTTTTAGCCTCTGGAAGTTCCTCGCATATGATGGCTACCGCACCTTGAGCAATTGCTTTTTCGATGAAGTCATTACCGTCCACTTGAGAACCTTTAACAGCTGCGAAAAGGCTGAAGGCAGAAACCTTCCTAGAATCCATATGGATATTCTCAATAGCCAGATTCAAAGGTCCAACGACCTCGACCATTCCAGCTTTATAGAGTATATCTTTCAACAACTTCATAAAGCCAATTCCAATGAGATGTTCATACCTTTTCTAATGGGTGTTCCTGGTAATAAAGATTGATTCTTAACTATACCTTTACCATTCATTTTCACCAATAATCCTTGATTCTCCAGAATGTAAAGCGCATCCACGAGCGGCATACCTTTTACATTAGGAACCTGACTTTCTTTCACCATTTGTGCCAAAGCATCTATGCGATTCTCTTTGGTTTCTGTCCGCACCCAATCAGCATCTGGATCAGCGCTGTGCATCATAATACCTAGTTCGCTGAAGACCATGTTCAAATCCCCTTGACGACCGTCTTTAGAAATAGGAATACGTGAGGCTTCATACTTGGAATTATCCTGTTCAACACGTTGCAGATCGAAGCGTTTGGCGAAGACTTTATCTGCAATTTCTTTGAACACAGGTCCTGCGACTAGATTACCATAATAGACATGGTTCGATGGAGCCGTCACCATGACGATGATAGAATACTCCGGAGCCTCAGCAGGGAAATAACCACAGAAGGATGCGAGGTAAGAACGTTCCCCTTTATTTCCATATCCACCAAGCTCTCTGTTCGCTATTTGAGCTGTTCCTGTTTTACCTGCTATGTTGTATTGTGTGTTCTTCAGGTTGCTTGCCGTTCCTTGCGTCACAACCCCTTCAAGCATTTCTCTGCATAGAGAAAGATTCTGCTTAGACGCGATAGCAGGATTTAATACCACAGGCTCGGCACTCCAGATAACCTCCCCCTCGTCCCTGATTTCAGATATAAAAAGTGGGCGAACCATTACACCATCATTGGCCACAGCGTTGTAGAAACTCAGAATTTGCAGTGGGGTCATCATAGTCTCATAACCAATACTCATCCAAGGAAGCGTAACTCCAGACCAAGATTTGTCTTTCGTATTTTTCAAAACCGGAACTCCCTCTCCTTTAATATCGATACCCAGGGTTCTGCCTAACCCCATAGTGTGCAGACGATCTATGAAACGCTGTGGATCCTTACGAAACCCATCATATATTACAGAGGAGACCCCCACATTAGAACTTACTTCGAATGCTCGCTTCACGGTAATTTTTCCATAGCCTTTATCATTAGAATCATGCATTACACGATCAAAGTATTTACGCTTTCCATCACCCGTTCGAACACTGTCCGTGATTTTCACGAGGCCTTCTTCCATCACCGCTAGTAGGGCAGGTAATTTAAAAGTAGACCCAGGTTCCGTGGCCTCACCTACTGCGTAATTATATCGCTCCACATACGTCTGACTCTTGTCATCATAAGTAAGGTTAGCAATGGCTTTAATGTGCCCAGTTTTTACCTCCATAAGTATGGCGCACCCATGATGAGCACCAGCCTCTTGAAGCTGCCTCATCAGGGCACTCTCGGCCACATCTTGGATATTAATATCGATGGTACTTACTAGATCATACCCGTCTTGAGGCTCTATCTCATTTCCATCCCTGATAGGCATCCATTGACCACCAACCAACCTTCTCTCCAGTCTTTTTCCATTGACTCCAGATAATTTATCAGCATACGCACCTTCAAGCCCAACTGGGGAAACTCCATCCATAGCATATCCGATGGTTCGTTTAGCTAATTCACCAAATGGATAAATCCTCTTATTCTCCTTTTCGTAAATTACTCCGCCTCTGTTCCTTCCTTCTCTGAAAATGGGGAAGTTCTTGGCAACTTGGATTTGGTGATACTTTACTCCACGCTTGATGAGATAATATCTATTGCCTTCTTTTCGGGCTTCATTCAGCCCTTTTTTATAATCAGCAGCACTTCGACCTGATTCTTTGAAGAGCTCAGCCAATTGTAAGCAGAGGGAATCGATTCCCTTTTTATAGAGGTCCTTCTTCAAACCCTCAGCGGCCATGTCAATACGGATATCATACAGCGGAACTGAAGTAGCCAAGAGACTTCCGTCATCAGATAGGATGTTACCACGCACGGCATCTATGCTCCGGTATTCGGTTACAAAATTGTCAGCCATCTCTTTCCACTCAGGAGCTTCAGCCCACTGCACCATGAAGAGTTTCACAGCGACCATAAGTGCACCAAGACAGGTGACTATGAATACCAAATAGGCTCGACTGATATCTTTATTCTGCTCTTTCATTGTTGCTTTTCTCTAACAATTTTGAAAGGCTGGATACGGCTCTCTTGAAGACCAAGCTCTTGAATAGCTTCAGCGACATTACTCTGCTGCTTGACTTGTTCTAGTTCTGATTTCAAGGTGAGGTCTTGTGCTTTCAACTCCTTCACATCACGCTCCAATTCATACATGTGCTTCACCGTACTTTCGGCATGGTAGCCGTATGCAATGTATGTGATAGCCAAGGCTACGAGGAAGAAAATAAAGGGCGTATGCTGAAGGACCTTATCCTTAGAAAGGAAAGTTCCACTGAGTAATCCAAGAAGGCGTCTCTGTAATCTGGATGGCTCTTCAGCAGCCTTCACTTTTACAGAATCTTGTACTTTATTCATTGCCTTTTGGCGATTCTTAGTTTGGCACTTCGCGCCCGGTTGTTCAATTCAATTTCTTCATCTAAAGGCACAATGACCTTTCTATTAACTGCATCAAAGGGTTTAATAGGATTCCCGTAGAAATCCTTTTCCAATGTTCCGTCTACGTGACCTGACCGGATAAAATTCTTTACCAATCTGTCCTCCAAAGAGTGGTAAGACATCACTACCAATCTTCCACCAGGCTTAATCAACTCGGCAGTTTGTTCAAGTAGATCGATCAAGGCGCTCATCTCATCATTCACTTCTATGCGTAATGCCTGGAAGACTTGAGCCCAGAATTGAGCCGGCTTCTTGAATGGAGCACAGGGAGCGAGCACTTCTCTTAATCTAGTAGTGCTGGAAATACCTTGAGACCTAGCTGCAAGAATTGACCTAACCATGCGTCCTACTTGCTTCAAATCTGACCCCTGCCTGAACACTCTAAAGAGATCATCCTCTGAATATTCCTCCACTATTTTTCGAGCGGTGAGCTCAGCATCCTGATCCATTCTCATGTCCAATTCAGAATCAAAGCGGGTAGAAAACCCTCTATCTGCTTCATCGAACTGATGAGAGGAAACACCCAAATCGGCCAGGATGCCGTCCACTTGTCTTATTCCTTTTAGTCGGAGGTGATTCTTCAAGAAGCGAAAACTCTGTCTAACGAAAATCAATCGATCATCATTAGGAACATTTTTTTCTGCAGCCTCATCTTGGTCAAAAGCGAAAAGTTTCCCTGAGCCTAAATTCTTCAGAATCTCTAAGCTATGCCCTCCTCCACCGAATGTGACATCTACATAAATCCCACCATCCACAATGGCGAGTCCTTCGATACAATCATGTAAAAGAACGGGGGTATGGTACTTGTTTTCCACTATCAATCCTTTACTGGATCGACACCTCCCATCACCTCTTCTGACAAAGCTCCCATATCAATATCCTCAGATAGCATGGCTTCGTAATTCGCCTTGCTCCATAGTTCAATGCGATCATTAATCGCATTTAGCTTCACATCCTTTCCTAGTTCAGCGAAGGCAGTAAGCGCAGCCGGAAGAAGCAAACGTCCTTGGCCATCAAGCTCTATGAGAGTAGCGCCACTATTGAATTTCCTGAGAAAGAGAACGTTCTTCTGCACGAACTTGTTCAGCTTGTTGACTTCAGCGCTTAACTCTTGCCAAACACCCCATGGATAGATCACCAAAGCCTTGGAGAAGATGTCGCGATTAAGCACAAAGCCCTCATGCAAAACATCCTCCATTTGCTTGGCCAGGGCCTTAGGCAGCATCATGCGGCCTTTGGCATCTAGTTTACAATCATATTCTCCTAAAAGGTTGAGCATCAGTCTTTTTTAGCGGATGTGAGCGCTAAAGTAAAACATAATTCCCACTTTTTACCACTCCCTCCCATATTTTACCACTTTGTTGAAAAGAACGGCCAGAACGGCCCTTTATTCACCCCTAAGCCTGAAATGACCGCTTCCTATTTAAAGCTAGAAAACGGGTTTAGTGAATGGTCGTTTGAAAGATTTCAAGAGTGCTTTGGGGACATTGAAGGTTTCTATTGGCTGATGGATTTGCTACATTTGAATCAAAGCCAAGACATATCCTGATTATGAGTGAAGACAAGGGGACATTTTTCTCCAACCCAGAGGAGCAATTGATACATGAAGGAGGGTTCAGTTATATAGAAGAGGGCGAAGGCCCAGTCTTCATCCTATTACACGGGTTATTCGGTGCATTGTCCAACTTCAAGGAAGTAGTCGATTTTCTGAAGAAGGACTATAAAGTCGTGTTGCCTCGTCTACCTATATATGAGTTGCCGATATTGAGCACCAACGTCAAGGCCCTTTCAAATCATCTAAAGGCGTTTATTGAGCATAAAGGATATGACAAAGTGAATCTCTTAGGAAATTCTTTAGGCGGTCATGTTGGCCTTGTGTATGCGCATGAAAATCCTGCCAAAGTCTCAAGCATGGTGCTTTCAGGAAGTTCAGGATTATACGAGAATGCCTTTGGAGGGAGTTTCCCGAGAAGAGAGGACAAGAATTACTTGAGAGAGAAAATTGCCCTGACCTTTTATGACCCCGCTATGGTTACTGACGCTTTAGTAGACGAATGTCATGAAGCTGTGAACAATAGAAACAAGCTCATCAGAATTCTCAGCATCGCTAAGTCAGCCATACGTCATAATATGGCGAAAGAACTTCCTAATTATACGATGCCCGTCTGCCTCATATGGGGAAAGAATGACACCATTACTCCCCCTGAAGTGGCTGTAGAGTTTCACGCTAAGCTTCCTGATAGTGTTCTATATTGGATAGAGAAATGCGGACATGCTCCTATGATGGAGCATCCTGCCGAGTTCAATCAATATCTCGGAGAGTGGTTGGCTAAGGTGAAGCTGAGTTGACTCTCTAATAACGAGCAATTACCCCCTGACACCGAGAACTATTGTCAAGTGCCTATGAACCAAGTGCTATGACACTTAACACTACCTTCGCTGCGTGGAAATCAAGAATGCAAGTTTTCTGACCAGCAGCTCTGAACCGAGTCAGTGTCCCCCTGAAAATAGACCTGAATATGCTTTTATAGGCAGAAGTAATGTGGGTAAGAGCTCATTGATAAATATGATCTGTGGGCGAAATCATCTCGCTAAGACTTCAGGCAGGCCTGGGAAAACTCAGCTCATCAATCATTTCAATATAGACGACTCCTGGTACCTAGTTGATCTACCTGGATATGGCTATGCTCAAGTTTCGAAGAAAGAACGTGTCAAGTGGAATGCCTTCACATGGATATATCTCCAGAAACGTGAAAACCTCATGTGCGTGTGTGTACTCGTTGATGGACGTATACCACCTCAAAAGGTGGATATGGAATTCATGGAAGAACTAGGTACGCGGGGAATTTCATTTGTGATTATTTTCACAAAAATGGAAAAGGTGAAGGTTCAAGAAAAAGCCGACCACATAAAGCTCTTCACCGAAACCATGCTTGAAATATGGGAGACCATGCCTCCGTATTTTTATAGCTCCGCAACTTCAGGAGAAGGAAAAGAAGAGATCCTGAATTTCATTGGAAAGACCTCAGAGAATTTCTGAATCAATCCTTCATCACTTTCAATCGCTTTCCTAATTCAAGGCCGAACTTGCGTATGCCTTCACATGTTTCTTTATCTCCTGTGGCTTTCTCCAAGCTATCATTCATAGATAAGAGCGTTTGAACGAAGAAGGTCTTCATCTCATCTGTGGTGAAATCCTTGGTCCATAGGTCAATACGCAGAGCTTGCTGTTCTTTTTTATCCCAAAAAGAAATCATGGAAGCGCCTGACTCATTTACCTCATCACTGTCATCTGTCTCCCATTCGAGTTTCTCAGGAAGAAGATTTTCATCAAGGCTCACATTGATACGGATCTGCTTTTTCATGCTAGGTATTTCAGCCCGGTTTGTAGGCGTTTAAAATTTCTTGCGAAGGTACGTTCAAAAGACCTACTGGGGCCAGTTCAGGATGTGTCTTCATATAGTCTTTCACCATTTGCTTTCCAATGAACCAACCTAGTTCACCGGGAGATTCCTCATTGAATCCTGGCGTGAATGGTGCTCTGACTGTCCAATTCGTCATCAGTTTTCTATCTGACTCAAAAATTAGTTCCTCAGACACCAAGGTGGTCCAAATCATTTTCTCATTTTTTTGACACCAGAGCATTTCCTCCTTAGAATATGCGAAATGAAGTTCTTCAGAAACATCAGGAATACAGAGATGAAGCAAGTACATGACTTTTCCATAGTAAGTCATTAGGCCTATGAGGTCTTTTTCATCACGCGAAGATTGTTCTCTCACCAATATCAAAGCCTTAATGAGATTAGGTAAAAGCTGCTCAGGTTTCATATCCAAGCGCGCATACGCAGGGAAAACCTCATTAGGAAGACGCTTTACCATGGGATCTTCAGCACCTAAGTAAAACTCGGCTCCAAAGGCCAGCACATCCCCTTCAGGATAGATACCATAATTATAGCCGGTATTCAGGCGATACACTTGCGGAATACTCCTATTTGGAAAAACAGAACTGTATCGCCCAAGGGCCATAGAAAGCTCTTTTTCCAAAATCTTCATGTCAGAAAAGACCTCTTGAATGCGAGATTCTGCGAATACCCATTGCTCGTCATCACAGAATAGGTCTATCATCTCAGGAGCTGAAGGACTGTTCACATCACCGAGCAAGAGGATATCGCTATAGTAGATGGGATATACTATTGGAAAGGACTTCAGAAGTTCTTGATGACGTTCTGAAGTGCTTTTCGTCTTATCAAAGAGTAGTGGGTCCAACACATGAATCTTAAGCTCTACTTCTTTAGGATCCACAGTACGATCCATAGAATCAGAAGTACATCCAGAAATGAACATGGAAGTGCCCAGAACTAATAGTAAGCATTTCACATAGAATTGTTTTCTTTGAGCCATAACCTGAGAAGGCCCGAAAGTATGAAAAAGAAGCTC
>CALFHF010000268.1 GCA_937875855.1 uncultured Flavobacteriales bacterium | reverse complement strand
CTTATTTAACTAAGAGATCGGATTATTCTCCTGTATCTGGATTGGACGCTGGGGCATTTAAGGACTACACACCTTCTATCAATGTGATGCCAAGGGTAGCCTTCTCTTTCCCTATCTCTGATGAGGCAGTATTCTTTGCACACTATGATGTATTGACTCAACGTCCTGAGTCTGGAGTTCGTTTGGATTTGATTTCATATCAGTTCATCCAGAGCCAAAGCGGTGTAATCAACAACCCTAATCTGCAACCAACCAAGACGATAGACTATGAGCTTGGATTCCAACAAGTCTTGACCAAGAGTTCATCCTTGAAGATTTCTGCTTTCTACAGAGATATGCGAGATATGATTCAAAGTCGCCAATTAGCTGGTGCTTGGCCAGAGACTTATACATCATATAGAAACATCGATTTCGGAACAGTAAAAGGATTGACTATTGCCTTTGATCTTCGTAGAACAGGTAACGCTCGTATCAATGCGAACTACACATTGCAGTTTGCAGGTGGAACTGGATCCAACGCTACTTCAGGTCTTGGATTAGCTAACACAGGGCTTCCTAACCTGCAGAATGTAAGCCCATTGGATTTTGACCAAAGGCATGCAATTAACTTGACTTTGGATTACAGGTATGGTGATGGAAAAGACTACAATGGACCAGTTTGGTTCGGTAAGCAGGTTTTTGCCAATACAGGCCTGAACTTGATTGCTAACTTAGGTTCTGGTACTCCTTACAGTAATACAAAAATTGCTACACCTATCGTAAATGCTAGAAACTCAGGTGGACTTGATGGAACATTGAATGGAGCTCGTCTGAATGGATTATTCACTATGAATGCCCAATTAGATAAGAACATCACCTTGAAATTCAAGAAGGAAGAGGGTGGAAAGGAGAAGACAGCCAATATGAACATTTATCTATTGGTCAACAACATCTTAAATACAGTGAACGTGGTCAGTGTTTACCCATTCACAGGGTCTGCTGAAGACGATGGCTTCTTGGCTACAGAATCAGCTAGGTTAATCTATGAGAACGTAGATAACGGAAACCCACAAACTTATCAGGACCTCTATACCATCAGGTTGAGCAGTCCTTATAATTATGGATTGGCTAGAACCATCCAACTCGGAGTGAAACTTGATTTTTGATATAGGCACATCGATACACCATGAAGGAATTAATACATAGAGAAATGAGAATGAAGAACTTTATAGCGATCCTGGCCTTCACCCTGGGTGCAGCAACTGCACTTAGCGCGATGGAGTACAAGCCAAAAAGTGCTCAGACTCCACCTAAATCAAAAGCAGTTGGTAAAATGGCCGATTGTAATCCACCAATCGCCTATACTGAGTTTGCTCTGAATAATGTGCGTTTCGGACTCGAGGCAGCCGGTCAACTATGGGAGAATAACGGAAACGCTTCATATGAGGTTCCTAAGATTGACCCAACGACCAACTCCCCTTCTATTAATTCTATTTACGCGGGTGGACTTTGGCTTGGAGGATACTCTCCTGATGGTCAATTGAGATTAGCTGCTGTCACGTATCGTCAGAATGGTACTGACTTCTATAACGGGCCTTTGTCTAACAATTCGTTTGCAACAGCTGATTTATGTTCGAGTTTCGACCGTCACTTTTATGCGAACAAGACTGATTGTCAAATCCATCGTTCGTATTATTTGGCTACGGAAGAAGAAAGAGCTGAGCTCTTTCCTGATGGGTATGTGATGCCAGAGTATTTCAATCAATGGCCTGGAAATAACAACCTTCCTAACTATGCACCTCTTCTCGCTCCATTCTTCGATTTTGATGGGGATGGAATCTACGACCCTTCAGTAGGTGACTATCCTGGATATGACCTCGATAACGTAATTGACTGTAACACCCGTGATAGAAGAGACCCTATTCCACTCTTCGGTGACCAGACGTTATGGTGGGTATTTAATGATAACGGTGGTCTTCATACTGAGACAGGAGGTGAGCCTATTGGTATGGAGATACAAGCACAAGCATTTGCTTATACTACTACTGATCAGATTAATAACATGACCTTTTATAACTATGTCTTAATCAATAGAGGTACTCAAACCTTGAATGATACATACATGGGACAGTGGTGTGACTCTGATTTAGGATGTTCTTCTGACGACTATGTTGGTTGTGACGTTGAAAGGGGATTAGGATATTGCTATAATGGAGATGACAATGACGCTTCATGTGGCGCATCTGGATTGGGTTATGACCTTAATCCACCGGCAGTGGGTATAGATTTCTTCGAAGGACCTTATCAGGATGAGGACCTTATCGACAATCCGTTATCTACGAATCTTGACTCTGTAAATGCTTTTAATGGTATCCCTTATGATGGTATCGGCATAGGATATAGTGATGGAGTAATAGACAATGAGCGTTTCGGAATGAGAAGGTTCGTTTACTATAACATTGGTGGTGACCCAACGAATGGAGACGTGAACTTGGCTATCGACTATTACAGATATATGGACGGAGTTTGGAAAGACAATACTCCTATGACGTATGGTGGAGATGGAGTAGGTGGGTCTATACAAACAGACTTTATGTTCCCTGGCACTAGTGACGAGGTGGGCTTTGCAACAAACGGTGCTGTTACAGGTACGCTATGGAGTGAGGTGAGTGAAGGAAATCCAGTTGGAGATAGACGTTTCGTTCAATCAGCAGGAAAATTCACCTTGGAGCCAGGAGAGTTTAACAACATTACTGTTGGAGTTGTTTGGGCAAGACCATTCGCAGGCCAAATTCAAACACTAAATGCACTAAGAAGTGCCGATGATAAAGCACAATCTCTATTCGATAACTGTTTCCGTCTTCTTTCAGGTCCAGATGCACCTGACCTCACCATGCAGGAAATGGATCAGAAAATCATCCTTTATCTGACCAATGATAATCCTACATCCAATAACTTCAAGGAGAGCTATGGTTTCCCAAGTCCATTTGCCTTCGATCCATTGATTCCAGATGTGATTCTTGATGGAACTGTCGTTACTGAAGAGCAACATTACTATGAGTTCCAAGGATATAAAGTCTATCAGCTGAAGAACGGAACTGTTTCTGCCTCTGACCTTGATAATCCTACCTTGGCTAGACTTCAATTTCAAGTGGATATCCAAGATGGAGTTAGTCAATTGATTAATTGGGTTGATGACCCGCAAATAGGAATAAAAGTTCCTGGAGAAGCAGTGAATGGAGCAAATGAGGGAATCAAGCACTCATTTGAAGTGACTCAAGACCTCTTCGCAGTGAATGACAGAGAGTTAGTGAACTTTAAGAAATATTATTTCTTGGCAGTAGCATACGCATACAATGAATTTGCACCATACAATCCTGCTACACTTGATGGTCAACCCTTGACCTATATCGAGTCTAGAAAGTCGGCTGCAGGTGATATTCCAGTGGTTACATCTATACCACACAAGCCTCAGTATGAGAACTTCGGTACGGTTATTAATTCTAGCTATGGAGACATTCTTCCAGTAACCCGTAAAGAAGGTGAAGGAAATGGAGGGCATATCCTTGAACTCTCTGAAGATTCTAAATTGGCCATTATAAATTCGCCATTGAACTTGACCAATGACCTTAAATATGAAGAGGGTTTCTCTCCTATTGAAGTCAAGGTCATAGACCCATTGAAAGTCAAAAAAGGAAACTTCGAATTGAAATTCTACGCTCCAGCAGGAAATGACCTTATCGGTGACGTTGTTGATGAATGGAACATTGATGAACCTAATAATGTGAAATGGTATATGGTGGATCAGCTTGTTTCAGGAGACACTATCTGGTCTGATGATGCCCTGAATGTAGGTGGAGAACAACTTCTACTGAAGTACGGTATCTCTGTTACCATAGAACAGTATAAGTACGAAGTAGTATCAACAAATAATTCAGTCCCTGAATTACTTGGTGCCCAGCTGATCTTTGAAGATCCTACCACACCATGGCTGCTAGGTGTTCCTGACGTAGATGCATTGAACTCTGAATTAAACTGGATTCGTTCCGGAACCAACACCGATAATTCAGATCCTGACTGTGTTACTACTGATCCATCAGGGGATTGCTACTACTTGGATTTGCCTAATGCTGACCCTAATCAAGATTATGAGTCTATCCTCAATGGCTGGTTGGCTCCTTGGATGACAGTCGCAAGTTCATGGACGGGTCCATGTTCTATGACTGATCTTAATTCACTTCAGATTACAAAGATGTCTGACCTTAACAATGTGGATATCAAGATTACTCCCAAAAAGCAGTATTGGTCTCGTGTGCCAGTTCTGGAGAATCAATTCTTCCCGGCACAAGCTCAAGGAAAGGCAGAGAAAAACTTCACGCGTGTTGCACTTTCAGTTGATAAAAATGGAAGCAATCAACAGAATGGTGGAGACTATAATGAATGTACTATGAACGGCACTCAATTGCTTACTCAGACTGCATTAAATAGCTTGACTAGTGCTGAGAAACTTCAGCATAAACTGGCTGTTTGGCCTACTCAAGACCCAGCCTCACACGCTGATACGGAACTTCTGAATTTCAGTTTTGGAATGGGTTGGTTCCCCGGTTATGCTATCGATATTGAAGCTGGTGAACGTTTGAACATGGCATTCTCTGAGAATAGCTGGTTGGCGTCTGATAATGGAAGAGATATGATATGGAATCCCACTTCATCATTCTATAATGGTGTGACATCAACTGGACCGGAAGGATTGGATCCAACACAATTCCAATTCTTGACAAACCCTTCCAATGCCAGACT
>CALFHF010000267.1 GCA_937875855.1 uncultured Flavobacteriales bacterium | reverse complement strand
TTTCTTTGTAGGAGGGAGCCTATGTAGCCAATGTTCCTGTGTAACACCTTGCATGAGTAATAAACTCCCGCTCATGAGTTTGATGGAGATGCGCTCCTTGCTTTGTTTATGCTTGAAGGCGAACATGCGTTCGGCACCGAAACTCATAGAAGCAATAGTGGCGTATTTTTTCAAGGTTTTTTCTCCATCGCTATGCCATGCCATAGCCTCGCTTCCATCATGGTAAAGATTAAGGAGACAGGAGTTATAGGTAGTATTTGAGCGTTTCTCGACTAAGTTCTTTAACGCTAGCAACTCAGGGGTCCAGATGGAGGCGCGTTTAGTGACATTAGAATACGTGTAGTCATATTCATGATCGCCATACCAGGCTACCTTACGCTTAGTAATGTAGTGCTTCCCAAAGATCTTAGCCTCGTCATGCTTCCAAGCGATGTCCTTCATCAGAATCTCATAATAGTTCATGGCCGAAGCAGTATCTAACACAGGGCCCATATAGGTCACCTGACCATCATAGGAGAGGAGTTCAAGAGGTTCTGGCTGGAAGAGTTGCATGAGATAAAGATATGCTTAGGGCTGAGTTTTAGCCGGGGATGTTGGAATAAGAATTAGCTTTTTCTGTGCAATCTCAATGTGATTTATTATGAAGGATTTCATTATTGGACTATCGTTGCGGAACTGCCCAGTTGGCCTTCTCTTCTGGACTTAAAAAAGTCCAAGTCACTATGCGACTTACTTTATTTCCCTGGCCCATAGGGATGACTTTATACTCTTGAACCTTTGCCTTAGCCAATGCTTTATGTATGTGTTTTAAGGTACTTTCCTTAGACACTAAAGTTGAGTACCATAAACATGATTTAGCAAATTGTGCACTTTCTTGAATCAGACTCAGGATAAATCTCTTTTCTCCTCCTTGAGTCCATAACTCATTCGATTGTCCCCCAAAGTTCAAGATGGGTTGGCTCACTTTCTTTCCCTTGAGATTGCTGAGTTTTCGTATCGTTCCGGCCATAGCCTCTTCAGCCGAAGCATGAAAAGGAGGATTACATAGTACTAAGTCGACTAGCTCATCTTTCCTAAGAACTCCATGCAGTATATCTCCAGATCTGGTCTGTAGGCGGCATTCAGCATAATTCCTAAGCAGTGGATTTGCTGCGATGATCTGTTCCGCTGAATCCAAGGCTACGGCATCAATATCTGAGCAAATGAAAGACCATTCATATTCGCTTCGACCTATGATAGGGTAAATGCAGCTAGCCCCAACTCCAATGTCCAAGCATTTAATCTCTGAACCTCTTGGAACTGCGCCTTCCTTGGTCGTGTTCAATACATCAGCCATATGGAGGATGTAATCTGCCCGGCCAGGAATTGGAGGGCAGAGGTAACCCGAAGGAATTTCCCAATACGTTATCCCATAATATAAAAGGAGTAAAGCCTTATTTAGAGCCAGAACAGCTTGAGGGTCAAAGAAATCAACAGACAGATCTCCATGTTTGTTTTTATGAACAAAGGCACTCAGTTCAGGGTGTTTGACCATTAAACGTTCAAGGTCATAACGGCCACGATGCCGATTTCTCGGATGTAAAGACTCCTTAATTTCTGATCTGACCTTCTTTTTTTCTTGCATACGATGACTCTTCAGGGCCTGCTCATGAAATAAGGCTCAGGAGATCGCAAGATAAGTTTTATAGAAGCTTGTTTAACATGACAACTAAGAGCTTGCATACGAGCAGATGCTAACTGTGCCTTTTCCAGTAGCGTTTTCCATATCCGCAAAATACTTCTTCTCCAGACTTGATTTCTTTCAAAGCTTTCACGCAGACATTATCATGATCGTCTAGAGTGATTTCAGCATTGTTCTTGAAACCACTTATAGAAAAGCCTTCGGCATCATTGGCATACTTGGCGTAGCAGGCTGTATGCATACTATCCATGATGCTGCCATCGAGCAGATTAATAAAGTATTTATCATGACTCCTCAACGATCGTTTTTTGGACTCCTTATCACTAATAATCTCTCCTTTGAATAATGAAATAATCTCATCTATATATATGTCTATTGCCGTAAATAAACCATCACCCGCATGCTCTATTTGTGAACGCTGAGTATATAAATAGTCTGACTCTTTTGCGTCAATGGAATGCGACTGAATAGTGCGTCTATTTGATTTGATTTTTTTCAATTTCTTGGGAGGTTTTATTCGCATTTTTTCATGCAGAGGTAATGTGCTTTTTCATTGCAAGTAGTCCTCACATGTCAAAGCTAGCCAATTCGACTTGACCAACACAGACAAACATCCCAAGCAGTTTTTTCTTTATTAGTTGTACTATTATGGATTAGTCGAGGCTATACATCAATTACCACTCAGAATACGCTACGTCATGTCCTTTTCAGAACTCAAACTCCATCCTTCTTTACTTAGCAATATTTCATCTAAGGGATACGAGACCCCCACGCCCATTCAAGTTCAAGCCATTCCTGTGCTGCTCAAAGGAAAGGATCTACTCGGAATCGCCAAAACAGGATCAGGAAAGACAGCTAGCTTCGTATTGCCTATTCTGCAGGGATTGCTCACTAAGCCCATAGTAGAGCGCAATAGACAGCCCAAGGTCTTAGTTCTGGTTCCAACACGAGAACTTGCAATGCAGGTGACAGAGGTGTTCAAGGAACTCTCACATAACCTTCGGCAGCCTGTGAAATCTATGGCAGTGTATGGAGGGGTCTCTATCAATCCTCAGATGAAAGCGCTATTTGGAGTAGATATCTTAATCGCTACGCCTGGGCGTCTTTTGGATTTACAAAGGTCCAAAGCCATTAGCCTGTCAAAGGTGGAAACCTTAGTGCTAGATGAAGCAGATAAGATGTTGAATCTTGGGTTCCATGAAGAGATGCAGGAGATTTTCGATTTATTGCCAAAGAAGAGGCAGAATATGCTGTTTTCGGCCACGCTAAGCGATCAACTCTCTGGAATTAATAGAGTATTGCTTGTGGATCCAGTGTTGGTTCAGATAGAAGCTAAACCTGATGAGGAAGAACTGATTAATCTATCAGGTTACTTCGTGCCTGATGAGCGTAAAGGTCCATTGCTTAGACATTTGATTAGAGAAATGGACATGAAACAGGTGTTGATCTTCACTTCCTCTGGAAATAAGGCTGATAAAGTAGCTGCTAAACTCATGGGTAATGGAATAGAAGCATTAGCCATTCATGGAAAGAAAAGTCAATTTGCAAGGACGATGGCATTAGATCATTTCAAATCAGGAAAACTGCCTGTTTTGGTTACTACTGATTTGATGTCCAGAGGAATCGACATCAATGAGCTTCCGTATGTCATAAACTATGAATTGCCCAGGTCTCCTAAGGACTTTGTACATAGGGTAGGGCGCACAGGAAGATCTAGTACACAAGGTCTGGCAATCACCTTTGTAACGCGAGAGGAGACACAACATTTCAAAGTTATTTTGAAGAAAATGAAGCGCTATATAGATCTGATAGATAGCGAGACTATGGATTTTAAGCCATAGGAAAACGTAATGTTTTTTTTGTTGATGGAGTTAAATAGGAGTCTGTCAATATTCAGTTCTTCCAACAGTATATCTTTCGTTAAGGCCTTTGAGATCTAGATATCCATCTCGATTTTGGGGGCGCTATGTCCATGTATTTCCATAAAGGGCCTCAGGACAATGTCATGGAGGAGGTCTATATCCTCTGGGCGAATAGGTAGGATGGAAATATTGTCCAAATATGTTCTTTCTTCAGGAAAGGAGGCATTCAGCAGGGAAATAAAAAAAGGCTGCTAGAGATTATCCTAGCAGCCTTGCAATTCAATTTTTCAGT
>CALFHF010000266.1 GCA_937875855.1 uncultured Flavobacteriales bacterium | reverse complement strand
TATTACTCTTTATGGAATTAAAAATGAATCTTGAAGCAGCATCTTACAAAAAAAATCTAAGCCCAAATGATGGTGTGTTATGCAGATATGATGGGCAGACATTTAAAGTGTTTCCTGATTTGCCCGGTTTACACGATAATGACATCTATACACGGTATCAATCCCCAAGCGGTATGATTTGGATTGGCGCTATAGATCATGGCGTCTATTCATATAATGGAACTGCATTCAAGTTATATGACAAGACGGATAGACCTGATTTGCTCCATAGATTTGGGCTGCAATCCGCATTAGAAGACAGCAAGGGAAGAATGTGGTTAGGATTCTCCGGAGGACTTTTCAGGCTTCAAGGAGACTTAATTCTGAATGTGACCAAGAATGGTCCTTGGGATTAGTTGATTGTTGAATTCAATATATTCTATCTTCATCTATTGAAAAGCCCATAACCTATGCTTGAGATCTTGAAGACCTTTAAATTCCCTTACACCCTTTATAATTTCTTTAAGAAGCATCAGCTCGAGCATAACATCCCGCTGTTCAATAAATATGGTCTGAAGAAGAGCTATTACTCTTCAGTTTCCAGCGCTGATTTTCGTTCCATAGAATCTCCGAAGAACATCTATGATGCCCAAGATTCTCGAAGCGCTATGCCCAGCAATCCTGCCTTCGAGGCGCTAGATAATCAATTAAAGAATGAGCTCTTACCGTGGTCAGAGAAAGGATATGCTATTCTTAAAGGTTTCTTCAGTGCAGAGGAAATAGATGCCGTGAACCAAGAGATTCAGTCATTGGTTGACACGAAACAAGTGAAGTTTAAGTACAGGACTAAAATCATGTTCGCCATTGATAAATCAAAGCTGCTCTTTGACTTTGGAACGAATAAAAAATTGCTCTCCGTACTGGATTTACTTCTTGGTAAAAAAGTAGAACTCTTCCAAAGCATAAATTTTTTCGTTGGCAGTCAGCAACGCTCGCATTCTGACTCTATACATATGACTACCTTCCCTTATGGTAATATGATTGCGGTGTGGGTAGCTCTAGAGGATATTACTGCTGAAAGCGGCCCATTACACTATTATCCAGGCTCTCACACCATGCCTTATATTATGAATCATGATTATGACAATGTGGGTACTGAAACTCGTCTTGGAAAAAAGACCTATTCAGACTATGAAGATCATTTGGAAAGAATAATCAAAGCAAAAGGCCTGAAAAAAGAAGTCTTTGTGGCCAAAAAAGGAGATGTCTTCATCTGGCATGCGAATCTGATCCATGGCGGGGAGAAAGTCATTGACCCTAAAAGCACTAGAAAGAGCATGGTCTTTCACTTTTATACGACTGATGCCTTCTGTTTTCATGAAATAACCCAAAGACCTTCTCTCAAGCATAGGATAACATTTGCCGATTATTCCTGAACTTTCCTGTAGTTCGTGCTTAGGAAAAGTAAACCATTTAACTTCCCTCGAGTCTTATCTGTATGAACAGCAAACACCTTTTTTTTCTAGTCATCCTTTTTTCATGGATCGCATGCAATAAAAATGATTCTGAAGTGCTTTGTCCTATCCCTTCATCTCGGCCAAATATCCTATTAATCATAGCTGATGATCAGGGCACTGATGCAGCACCAGGCTATGCTCAAGGAATCATCAAGCCCTATATGCCTCATCTTGAAGAGATGATGTCCGCAGGAATCACCTACGATAATGTATGGGCCTATCCTGTTTGTTCCCCAACTAGGGCGTCAATTCTCAGCGGTCGCTACAGCCATAGAACTGGTGTTCTCAATGCCAATGAAGCTTCTGCCATACCCAATTCGGAACTGACCCTACAGAGCTACTTGGATCAGTATACAAGCAATGCCTATGATCACGCGATCATAGGAAAATGGCATCTTTCAATAAATGAGCCTGAGCGTCCCACACAAATGGGCATTGGCTATTACGCTGGTCTCCTCAGTGGATCTGTCTCAGATTATAACAACTGGCCCTTGACCCAAAACGGACAAACGAGCATGTACAATGGATATATCACAACGAAAATCAGTGACTTGGCTATAGATTGGCTCGCTGCTCAAAACGGTCCTTGGTTCTGTTGGCTAGCCTATACTGCTCCCCATACACCATTCCACCTCCCTCCTTCTTATATGCACTCCCAAGGAGACCTTCCTCAGGATCAGGGGAGCATTGATGCTAATCCTAATCCCTATTTCATGGCTATGTGTGAAAGCGTAGATTATGAGATGGGACGAGTGATTGCCAGTATTCCTCAAAGTCAATTAAGCAATACCATCATCATCTATATAGGTGATAATGGCACGAGTGGAGAAGTGATTCAAGCTCCGTATAGTGCGCCTCAAGGGAAAGGAAGTCTTTTTCAGGGTGGAATTCATGTCCCTATGGTCATTTCAGGTATGAGTGTTACACGAGTGAATGAACATGATTCTACCATGATTAGTACCACAGACCTTTATGCTACCATAGCTAATATTGCCGGTGTAGCTGTGAGTCAATATGAGGATAGCTATAGTTTCAAGCCAAGTTTAACTGCTCCTTTCGTGGGGTTACGAGCATATAATTATGCTGAAGTGCTAGATGCAATTCCTCTAAGATCAGGACATACAATCCGAAATAAGCGCTATAAACTTATAAATCTTGATTCTGGCCAACAGCGATTCTACGACCTTATGCTAGATCCATTTGAGCAGAATAACCTCCTAATAAATTCTTTGTCAGATACTCAATCACTTGCTTTTCTAGAGCTTACAGACGCATTAGTAGCAATTAGACTGTAAATGACTAATGAGTGTACCTATCAGAAAACACTAGTCCTACGTTTGTCGAGATTCTTTGAACCTCAAATATTCTTCGCATTTCCATGTGCTATAACATCATACTGACAGAACCTGAAACACCAATTAATACGAGTAATCTAGGTAGATTAAGTCTTCCCTCCGGCTCTAGACTGAACCTTGTTAAACTCTACGGATTCGAATTGGGTTTTTTAGTTGCGTCATCCTATAGTGATTTTATAAAACCTAAGTCAGGCATTAGTCCATTAGCGTTACAACGTGAAATAAGAAAAATTCACGAGCACTAGAGTAAGCCATTCAGCAACTTTCTATTTTAAAGTTACTCACTAACGAGAGCTAAGTGCTGTTGGATTTATTTCTAATGAAATAGGATTGTTCAGAGGTGTTCGCCTGAATGAACTAGCTTCAAGATTAGATTGTCAATGCGCATTCCAAAGTTTAGATGTACGCGTTCTTCATTTCTTGGATGAAAAACATGGTCAATTTAGGCTTATTGACCTAGTATGTTATAAACAAAAAAGACCTCAAATTGAGGTCTTTTTTGTTTGATATAGTTTTGAATTTATAATGACTTAAAAGGTAAATATGGCGCTTTAACCCATTTAACTAATGTGGATGCTAATCCAAATATGAATTTATATATAGCTACAGTAATATATAAGTTGATTAATGTTACTAATACGGCTAGAAATGAGACGCATACTCCCGCGGCTCCGCTCACTGTCCAGGCGCTACCACCATAAACCGTCAGATCAGGGCTTGTTATTTGAGAAATGATGTTACTAATATCTCCCATACCGCAATTACCCATTACTTCCATTACTGCATTAATTCCGAGTGTATTCATTCCGGACATTGAAAACATAACGCCTTCCATATTGGAAACACCGCTTACATTAAGTGCGGTAATAAAGCTCAATACCTCAGATATCGCAGCAAATAATCCAACCATTGCTAAAACATATCCGCTTAATTTAATTACTGCAACAGGAATGTCTAAAAAGATGAGATTAATTATATCGCTTTTTGAGGAACTAATACTCTCACTAGTATTTCTGATAATTTGCGTAATCGGAAAAGCAGCATACGTCCAGAGTAAAATTCCTAAAAGGCCTCCTATAATTAAAGTGGCTTCTTGTTTCCAAAATCCACCATTATCCATCCATAGTTGACTAAATAACCCCCACAGGATTGCTAAAAGCACAACAAGTGCTGCGATATTAAATACTTTGCCAATCCATCCGGAGATACTGTTTTCAGAATCTTCTACTGAAGAATTCCAGTTGTTCCATGGCAGTTTGTCGCTAATCATCTTTGGAGAATCAAGCAACTGGTTTGTTAATTGGTTAACCTTGTTCATTGTTTCCATTTTTATTTGGTTTTTAAATAGTTAGATTTAAAGCTTTCCTATTTTACGCCAAATTAAAGGCTGTTAAGTATCCAGTTTTTATAACTTCAAACAACAAGATGTTAAGAATCAGAGACTTGTATTTTTGTCGCTGTTAACGTGAGTATAAATCAGTCTTCTATACCTAATATTTTTTTAAAGGATTTTTATGTTTCATTGGACATTTTATCAAAAAAAAACACAC
>CALFHF010000265.1 GCA_937875855.1 uncultured Flavobacteriales bacterium | reverse complement strand
TGATGATGTTGAAGTGAATCATTACTGTATTGATATGACCAGATGACATTTCCCTCCCAATCTAATTCTTCAATAAGACCACCATTTCCAGAGCCCAGTAATGGACCGTTCACTCTTCCACAGCGAATTAAAGTTCCATCCTCAGTCAGATAAGTAGAGAGACCAGGATCAGTGTCATGAGCCCAGCTATTTACTTGGAAACCGCAGTTGTCAACCAAGTAGGTGTTCATACCCACTCCGAAGAGGGAATAACCATTGAAAGATAAGGAATCATTAAGCAATAACCCAACGGTCTCTTGAGCGGTCACTAAGGTGGAGCTAAATGCTAGCGCCAGTATATAAGAGAAAAGACGTTTCATACTGAATTAATAAAGGCTGAAAGGTACTTCAATGCTTTTCAAAGCAGAGTTGTTCATATTAGTGCCATTAATGTACGTCCAAATATGGGCGATTGGTGTCGCAACTTTTATATGTGAGAATTTAATGTAATCTCAGTTCACAAAAAACTTCTTTACCTCAACCCGCTCTCCTTTAGCAACCTCAATGAGATATAGGCCCGAAGTCAAAGTAAGATTGATTCTAAGACTAGGATTTGATGCACTGAATCGCTCTTGAAGCAAGAGTTGGCCTGTAGTACTTAGAATTCTGACAGCTACCATTTCTGAACTGAAATCCTTTCCTATTAGGTCAGCAATGAGGGCATCACTCACCCATGTTGAGCGTAGTTCAAAAAGAGTACTCACCTCTTCATGGAGGACTCCAACGGCAACTCCACGTATTTCATCAAGTACGAAGTTCACATTTGCTTCGGTCAAGGTCACGTGACCCTCATTCTCCACTGGTGCATAATACGCATCAAATGCTGTCACGTCAGCAGGATTGACCGCTGCATGTTGGTTTACAGGGCCAGCTATAGCCAAGCTGCTATAAACAGGAATGAATGAGAAATTATCTACTAGCAGGTCATTCGGGTCTATCAAGGCTCCACTATCTCCGAAGGATGAGATAGTAGTGGCTATATCCGTGGTTCCTCCTGGGGCACTGTCATAGCCATCAGTATAGGCGTGCGCTGCAGACTGAGCAGAGAAACTGAATACTGGAATAAACCATAGGATGTATCCATTCAAGGTACACACGGTATTTGTATTTCCAGCTGCTGGAGTATATCGCACTTTCGCATCTGCATTAACGGAGAAGGCAATGTCGAAGGTTGTATTTAGAGCTAAAGCATTGGCAGTTTCAATATCCAACCCAACTCCGCTTCCATTGACCAAGGAAATATTTCTGGAATTAACAGGAAATCCCATCGCGTCTAGTTCCGCTTGGAAAACATCCCTGAATCCAGGTGATCCTGCAGGAAGTTTCAAGTTCGGATTCTGTTCGACATTGCTATTGTTGGCTAAATGTCCGTCCACATGATCTAGGATCATTTGCTTTGCAGCAGCACTTCGTAAAGCTTGATTTACCAAGTCTTGCGTAGCCTGATCACCATATTCATACCCGTAATAATTTACTAGATACTGAGCACCTATCGGAATATTTGCACCTAGATGAGGGGAGTCAAAAGAAACGTAAAGCCTGGTCTGATGATTCATGCCGTGTGTCTCCATGTATCGCAATGCATACCGCGCTATAAGTCCGCCCATACTAGTGCCTATGACGACCAGTTCTTCATTCCCAACCTTGCGGGCATTGATCTTTTTAATCGCTTCAACAAGCACCATCGCGTTACGTTGTATGTAATCTGCTCCTCCATCTATGGTTACAAGATTTTTCGTGTATGTGGGGAAGTTGAGAAGGACGAGATCATATCCTTCATCTCGAACTACATCAGCAAGATTTTCTCCTCCCGTTCCGAAATCAAGCAAGGAATACAGAGCTTCAATGCTCCGAGAATCTCCTGGATCAAAACCATCCATGAGTATAATAGGCTTATCGAAAACTCCATCAACATTATCAAGATACGCCTTAGCCTGACCTCTTCCCTTGATTGCAGTAGTTTCTGTATACCCTTGATAGGCAATCTTCGCATTCACGGTAAGTACAGGGGTTACCTGACCTGGATATCGCATGTTTGCTTGATCAAAGTCTATTTCTTCTTGAACTTCTCTGATTTCTATGCTTGAATTCCTTCGGAGGAGCTGACCATCTGATAGCTGAATCTGAAAAATAATCTCATGAGTTCCGGCTGTATTGAAATCAACATGGAACATCTCACTATTCATAGGGATACTTTTCATTCCATCGCCAAAATCTCCCCATAGTGCTGTAGCTGTGGCTTCTGAAGTTTCTAAATGATAAAGTGGATTAATTGAAAAGTCTACGGATAGACCATCGTGAATCTTTTGTAAAGGTGAGATGATGAGTACGTTTTTTCGTTCGAATGGAGAAGGGCTGCCAGCTATTCGCTTAACGTATCCATCAACGTCCAGATAAACAAGACCGTCAATCATGGCTTGTTTCGTGACGCGTTCAATATCCACATTCAAGAGGCCTAAGGACACTTGGGGGGATCTTTTATTGATCTCCTTTTTCAAACCCATGATGGGTTGAAAACGATTTATATAATCAGATTCTGACAGCTCTGAATACGCCTGGCTAAAGAAAGCTGCATTCATGTTCTTAGCTGCGTAGGTCTCTTCAGCAAGGCCTGACACAGGATATGTACGGTCATAGAGCATACCAGTCTCAAGGCCCTGAAGATCCATATGTTGGAGCAAGTTATCTGCCTTATCATGGAAAGCACTTTGGGCAAAAAAGACAGTTTGAGACAGTAAGAAAATGGAAAGTAGAATAGTTCGCATGGCTGCAGGTTTTTATGTAAGGTAAATATAAGAAGAGTCCTGATGGGCAACCAGTTTTTTTTCCTTAACGAGAAATGGCTTTTGACACGCGCTCATTAGGAATCTGTTCAATGCATTTTTTAGCATATTTACAGCGATTCCCCAGCTTACTACACGGTCTTTTTTTCAAATGGTCTGGCTCTATAATTTGGGAACCTTCACCAGGATAGTATGGATACATTCCAAATTCTGGAACAGTACATCCCCAGACAGAAATCACTTTCTTTTTTAATGCTGAAGCTATGTGCATCATCCCCGTATCAGGAGTTAGAACGGTATGAGCGTGTTGAATCAAGTAAGCTGATTCATGCAGACTGCATCTGCCCACCATGTTTAGAATATGGCACTCTATATTGGCCATAATCTCTTCGGACATAGCCTTGTCAGCAGGCCCTCCTAGCAGGATTACTTTTCCTTTATAGCTATTCAGAATCTGAGTGACTTTGGCAGCAGAGAATCGCTTTCCAGGATGGGATGCACCTATAACCCAGACTAGATACTCTTCCTGTTTATACCCATATGGACCCAGGTTCACCTGCGTCCCTTGTGGGATAAAATAATCAAGGCCTTTTTTATCATCTTTCAATCCGAAAGGAACCAAGGATGCCAGATATCTATCTGCGATATGAATCCGCGGTAGTTTGTCTATTCCAAAATTGACCAAGAGCCATTTCTTGAAGTTCAATTTGTCAAAACTGAAGTATAGTCCTTTGATTTTTTTCTTGACTAATGCTGTTCTCAGATTCCTATGAAGGTCTATCAGGTAATCGAATTCGATTTTCCCCAATTCACCCAGCACATCATCAAGTTTCTCATCTAAGGTCCAGATCTTATGGATATGCGGATTTGCCTCTAAAATTCCTGCAAAGGAATTCTTAGTTAGATAATGAATCTCCACCTCACCATCGAGCTGTTCCTTGAGCATACGAATCACCGGACTGGTAAGAACGATGTCTCCAATAGAACTGAATCGTATGATCAATATTCTGGTCATGAGTGCCCAAAGATGGAAAATTCCATTCTGAATCGCGCGACATCGTACCTTCGAGGCCATTATGCGCTTCATAGACACTCATGCTCACATGTACTCTGAGCAATTCTCGGAGGATCAGGATAAGGCCATGGACAGGGCTTTCCTCTCGGGTATAGACCGTATACTCCTTCCAAATGTGGATATGGAAAGTGTAGATGCGCTGCATGATCTTTGTAAGCGTTATCCTAAGAATTGCTTCCCCATGATGGGTCTTCATCCCTGCAGTGTGAAGGAGGACTTTAAGGAACAATTAGCATCACTGAAAGCGCTGCTTTTTAGTCAAGAGTATATTGCTGTAGGTGAGATAGGTATTGACCTTCATTGGGATAAGGCCACCTTAGCTTGGCAACAAGAGGCCTTTAGGACTCAGATAGCCTGGGCCAAAGAAAAAGACCTTCCTATTGTCATTCATGCTAGAGAGTCTTTCCAGGAGATTTTTGATATCCTCGATGAGATCAACGATAATTCCCTTCGCGGAGTCTTTCATTGTTTCAATGGTGATGTGGATCAAGCTAAGCATATTCAATCCTATGGCGGATTTATGATGGGAATAGGGGGAGTCTTGACCTACAAGAACTCAGGACTTAAGGAGACCTTGGCACAGATTCCTATTGAGAAAATTATCCTAGAGACCGATGCGCCATACTTGGCCCCCGTTCCGTTCAGAGGTAAGCGGAATGAAAGTTCTTACCTCATAGAAGTCGCTATAGAAATGAGTAAAATATATGACATACCACTCTTAGCGATTGCTGAAATAACAAGTTCAAATGCCATAGACCTGTTTCGATTAAATGTCTGATATAACACGCATACTGCTCATATATACTGGCGGTACCATAGGTATGGTGCAGGATCATCGTGATGGTCAGCTGCATCCCTTCGGGTTCAGCACTTTGCTTGACAATATCCCTGAATTGAAGCGCTTCGATGTAGACATTAAGACCGCCCAGCTATCTCGTATCATTGATTCCTCTGACATGGAACCTATACTCTGGCAGGAACTGATGGATCTTATTGAAAAGAACTATGATGCTTATGATGGCTTCGTTATTCTGCATGGAACAGACACCTTGGCCTTTACGGCTTCAGCTCTGAGTTTCATGATTCAAGGACTAGATAAACCTATTGTACTAACAGGCAGTCAATTACCCATAGGAGCCATACGTACAGATGGTAAAGAGAACCTAATTACTGCTATTGAGGTGGCTTCTTCAAAAAGCAATGGAAAAGCTATAGTACCCGAGGTAAGTGTGTATTTCGAATATAATCTGCTTCGTGGGAACAGAGTGACAAAATACAGCGCTGAGCATTTTGATGCATTTCACTCGCCTAATCATCCTATGCTGGCCGAGGCTGGAATTCAGATCGTTTATAATCTACCTTACATTCGGGGTTCATCTAAGGCTAGGCCTAACTTTTTCAGAAAACTAGATGCACGCATCGCAGTACTTCGACTGTTTCCGGGCATAGACCCTGACCTTGTAAAAGCCATTTTGTTCAGCGGAGCTAAGGGAATCATCATGGAGACCTATGGTGCTGGAAATGCTCCATCAGCTTCTTGGTTTATTGCGCTTCTAAAAGAAGCAGTAGATGCTGGACTCATAATCATGAATGTCACACAATGTTTAGCAGGAACTGTGGATCACGGACGTTATGTGACCAGTTCAGGCTTTGATGAAATAGGGATTATCTCAGGAAAGGACATACGTTTCGAGGCAGCTGTGACAAAGATGATGCACGCGTTAGGACAGTCTGAAGTTCGCCAAGAGATTGTCCAAATCTTAAAAAGCTCAATCTCTGGAGAGATGATGGAGCCCTGAGCTTATATTGCCCTTCATACAATTAACTTCGCGGCCATGAAGAAGAAAGCAGCACTCATCATCATGGACGGCTGGGGTCATGGCGCAAAGGATTATACTAATGCTATTTTCCTTGCAGAGACTCCATTCATCGAGAGTCTATACAACAGCACGCCCATGGCAGAACTGCGCACTGACGGGACGCATGTAGGTCTTCCTGAAGGACAGATGGGCAACAGCGAAGTAGGTCACTTGAATATAGGTGCTGGGCGAATCGTGTATCAAGATCTGCAGCGGATTAATAAGGCCGTTCAAGACGGTGAGTTAGCCCAAAATTCTGTGCTCCTTAAAGCTATTTCTCTGGCCAAAGAAGGACGAAGAATCCATCTTATTGGACTGCTTTCGGATGGGGGGGTTCATTCTTCTCAGGCTCATGTTCATGGGCTGCTTGACATCCTTCATGAGCATGGGTTGAAGGATGTTTTCGTGCACGCATTCATGGATGGCCGCGATACAGATCCTTCCCATGGATTAAAGTATACGGGAGCTCTTCTTGAACACATGAAGAAGTCTACAGGAAAGCTCGCGAGTATGATAGGGCGCTATTATGCAATGGACCGTGATAAGAGATGGGAGCGGGTGAAATTGGCGTACGATCTTTTGATCAAAGGAGAAGGCGAGAAGATGAGCGAGCCTTTAAAAGCCTTGCAAGCTTCCTACGATAAGGGTATTAGCGATGAATTTTTAGAAGCTCATGTAGCTGTAGAAAACGGAAAATCCATTGGCAGTATTCAAGAAGGGGATGTGGTCATTAGTTTCAATTTCAGGACAGATAGATGTCGTGAGATTACGGAGGTATTAACCCAAAAAGATATGCCTGAGCAGGGCATGAAAAGATTAAAGCTCCATTATTTCACCATGACGAGATATGATGAGACGTATGTGGGTGTGGAGTCTTTCTTTACCAAGGATAACCTCAGCATGACTTTAGGCGAAGTGGTGAGCAATGCTGGTGCTTCTCAAGTACGTATTGCTGAAACAGAGAAATATCCGCACGTTACGTTTTTCTTTTCAGGAGGGAGAGAAGCAGTGTTCCCTAATGAGAGCAGAATCATGATTCCTTCTCCTAAAGTAGCAACCTATGATTTGCAGCCTGAGATGAGCTCTGTAAAAGTTACTGAAGCCATTTGTAAAAACATTAAGGAGGTATCGCCTGATCTTATCATTTTGAACTTTGCGAACCCCGACATGGTAGGTCACACGGGTATTCAAGAGGCTGTCATTAAAGCTGTTGAAGCAACGGATAGATCGGTGGCTAAAGTGGTGAAAGCAGGAAAAGAAATGGGCTATGAGTTCATAATCATCGCAGATCATGGAAATGCAGAGTTGAACATTTTACCAGATGGAAGTCCGCACACTTCGCATACTACGAACCCTGTTCCGGTGTTCTACATTGGGGATAAATTCACTAAGATTCAGAACGGAATTTTGGCTGATGTAGCGCCTAGTTTATTGGCCATAATGAACATCGCCCAGCCATCAGAGATGACCGGGCGAAGTATTCTTGCTTAAGAAAAGCTCGTTACCTCAATATAGTAAAGGAGCCTTTCTCAGATTCTCCGTTATTGTATTGAACGGTATAGAAATACGTTCCTGAAGGCTCATCTTGTGGCTTCCACTCTGGAAGACTCGTCTGCTTTAGAAGATTTCCCCAACGGTTATAGATCGACATAGTTCCAGGAGTATTGATCAAGCGATACACAATGAAGGAGTCATTCATCTCATCTCCATTGGCTGAAACCACATTGGGAACAAAACAACTTCTCGCTTCTACAGTATCGGCATCAGAAGCTGTCGCTACCACTGATCCAGCTTGAGAGCTACACCAGTCATCCATTTGTAATTCGAGCACATACAGGGCCTCTGGGTTCATAATCTGATCCTCGATGAATCCTACGGCTGTTCCTATTCCTGTGAATGGGAAAGGCTCAATAACCAAAGGAAGTCCGCCTCCTACGGTCCAGCTATAGATGTATGGCGGATATCCTCCAGAGCTTACTATAGTCAGATCCAAGACTTGATCTGTACAGATGAAATCATTCATGTTCGTAGTGACTGACATAGGCTCTGGGAAAGCAACCGCAATAGTATCATGAGCTATTCGTGTAGGGTCACAGTTATCAGAGAAGGATAGGAAATAAAGCACTTGACCATCCTCATCGAATGGATAACTAACCTGAGGATCCACAGTGATCAAAGCTTGATCTGGTTGACCTATTCCATACTCATCAGTCCATGTGTAAGTAAAGGGTGAGGTTCCTCCGAAGTTCTGCGCGGTCAATTCATGACCTAATCCTGGGCAATAGGTACTGCCTTCTATAATTTCTGTACTTGGATAAGGAGGAATGAAATTGGCTACCAAGCTTTGTTGGGGGTCATTCATAGCTCCGCAAAAAT
>CALFHF010000264.1 GCA_937875855.1 uncultured Flavobacteriales bacterium | reverse complement strand
GTCTGTGATGATGACAATTGGTTGGTGAAGAGCTATATCCAGGACTCCTTTGATATCATGGAGTCAGATGCTATGATAGGAGCTCTTGGAGGATGGTGTAAGGCGGCATTCGAAGACAAAGAACCCGAATGGTGGAATACCTATTCGAAGTACTTTGCTGTGTCTGTCCAAGGGGAGGCAAGCGGCAATATCAGCCGGAAGAAAGGCTGCCTCTATGGGGCAGGTATGGTGATTAGGAAAAGTCACTGGATCGAGCTGAATGAGAGGGGATTCGTGCCTCAATTACATTGCCGGAAGGGTGACACGCTGAGCTCTGGAGGTGATACTGAGTATAGTTATGCCCTGCGTTTGCTGGGGTATAAGATCTGGTTCGATGAGCGGCTCTTCTTTATCCACTGCATGACCAAAGGGAGAATGTCCTTGGATTATCTGTCTCGATTGCGAAAGGCGATGTCCGCGTCCAATTTCATCGTCATGCCATACCAAGAAGTGCTTTTATCTGGATTGGAGACGCGCAACAGCTTGATCAAAAAAGCAGTGAAGAAATTACAGGAGACTGGCTTTTCACACCTACGAAAAAGGGTATTCGGCAGCTATGAGGAAAAAGAATTGGCAAAGGAGTTCTTTAGAATGCAAAAGCAATTCCTGCTAGACTACAAAGATTATCGGACCGTTCGGGAGAGTATAGATCTTTGGCTGAAGAAATGAAAAGTTCTGCTGGCATACTGGTGATCAGGGTGGGCGTTTTCCCCAGTACCTCCCAGACTTTCATCACCTTGCAAGCCAAACTTGCCCTGGAGTTGGGCTATGATGTCCGCATCCTAGTCGATAAGAAGAATGGAATAGCGGATACTTCGCAAGCTGAGATTATACAACAGTATGGTCTGCTGGATAGAACATTTCAGCTCGTCCGCATAGATCCTGCAGGTAAATGGGGCCGACTCAAGGCTATCGTCAAGATCATAGCCAAGGGTATACCTTGGAAGTTGTTCACCACATTGAATTATTTCAAATATGGCCGTGAAGGGCTTAAGGGGAAATATCTTTTCCAATACGAGAGCGTCAGGGGTTTCATAGATGCGGACATCATCCATATCCAATTCGGGGTGTATAAGTTTCCCTTTGATGAATTGAAAGCGCTGGGTGTGATCAAAGGCAAACTGATCACCACTTTTCATGGTTTCGATGCGCATTATACTAAAAGCGATTTAGCAGATTGGAAACTTTACTATAAGGGCTTATTTATATGTGGGTCGCTTTTCACTGCCAACTCCAATTACCTAGGAGAGAAATTAATCGAAATGGGCTGCCCTCCTCAACGACTTAAGATTATACCAATGCCAATAGATACCGACTACTTCATACCTTCAACCTGTCCAGTCGAAAATGAGTCAATCCACATGCTCTCGGTCGGTAGATTGATCAAATTAAAGGGTCATGAGTTTGGTATCCATGCAATCCATGGGCTCAGGGCCAAAGGCTATGCGATTAAGCACACCATCATCGGGTCAGGGGAGGAAATGAATCCTTTGAAGAAGCTCATCGCAGAACTTGGACTGGAGGATGTGGTGACTATTGAAGGAAATCGGACGCAAGCAGAAGTGCTCCAAGCCATGCGCGCATCGGATATCTATCTGATGACTTCCACCTGTGATGCTTCGGGTAGGAGAGAAGCTCAAGGAGTGGTAGTGGGTGAGGCACAAGCCTGTGGTCTTCCTATCGTAGCCTTCCGCAGTGGTGGGATCCCGTCTATGATCTGCGAGGGAGAGACTGGGCTGCTGATTGCGGAGAATGATGTGGAACAAATGATTGAAAAATTGGAGGTCTTGATTCAGGACCCTGAACTCAGGAAAAGGATGGGAACAGCAGCTCGTAGTTTTGTCGAAAAGAATTTTTCTCTTCGTTCCATTCATAGGACTTGGGAAGAAGTCTATGCAGAGAGGAAATCTTTTTCAGTCAATAAAGTGGCATCAGATGAGTGAAAAATCAATTCCCCTCGTCTCCATTATCATTCCCTGCTATAACGTGGAGGATCATATTGAAGCAGCCCTGCGTTGCGCCCATGGTCAATCCTATCCGAACAAAGAGATCATTTGCATTGACAATGATTCCAGCGATG
>CALFHF010000263.1 GCA_937875855.1 uncultured Flavobacteriales bacterium | reverse complement strand
AGCTTTTCTGGAAAGAGGACATGGACAACTTGAAGGTCATCGTGAGTAAGAGTACGAATGTGATTATGCTCTTCAGTATTCCCATCAGCATCATTCTTCTTGTCTTTCCTGAATTCATACTCTCTATGGTCAAGGATGGCTTTGAAAGTGGAGCCACTACGCTTAGGATTTTAGCATTCACACAGCTACTAAATTCCATGTGCGGTCTCGTAGGCGCATTCATGAACATGACCGGGCATCAAAGCTACTTCACTAGACTCGTCATCATCTCTACTGTTGTGAACATTGCTCTGAACGCCCTATGGATTCCGGTCTGGGGAATGGAAGGAGCAGCATGGGCAACACTTATAAGCACAAGTATCTGGAACATTGCAGGAGGAGTATTCATTTACAGGAAATATCAAGTGAACACCTTTCTCTCCTTTAAGTGGAGGAAATAATTCTGATTAATTCCACTCACTCAAGTCACGGCCTATGAGTGTTTTTAATCGCTCCATATCCCTAGCGTAAAAAGCTCTTAAATCTGCGCGCATAGCATCAGACATCTTGGTTCCTTTAGCGAGGTTCCTTGCCTTCATGTCTTTACGCATATTGGCTCTTTTCTCTGCACTAAAGAACATCCTGAATACTGGCCTGATGATCTTCTTGAGTGGATTCTCATGTGTGATAAACTTCTGCAACGTCTTGGACTTAGGGTCACCGGAAGGATTATGTTCTTTGCTCGTATCTAGTTCTGAAAGGGGCTGAACACCAATGAACTTGAAGACTTCATCCATGAAGTTTTTTGGATCTTTTCTCAGGTCTTCATAGATGAACACTTTCACATTCTTGAACGCTTTTTGATAGGCCTCAACTTGATCAGCATAACAACCTAAACTTCTATGCTGCCACATGAAATCCCAATCATTAGCCGCACGCTCCTTTTCTTTTTCAATGGCTTCTTCAAATGTGAATTCTTCGTGAAGATCCTTAGTGAAATGCCTATATGAACTATAACAACGCTCTACTGGATTACGCAGCACGATGAGAATTTTCACGTCCTCCCCTAAAGTTTCCTTAATCTGCTCAATGGATTCCTTATGATGAAAAAGATAACCCGTTCCTACTTCCCCAGTGATGAATCCTTCTTGGCCCTGATAGACATGTTCATACTGTTCTACATTTAAGATATACTCTTCTCTGGCACGCTGAGCTGGGTATGCCAGATCATTATTCCTATAAATCTCACGCATAAAATAGAAGGTCTCCTTCATAGGGATTCGTAGCTCTGGATGTTGATCCAGGTAATTAGCTATGGAAGTAGTACCAGCCTTTGCTGTACCTATGAATAAGAAAGAGGGTAGCGTAATGTCAACTCGCATTTCAGTACTTCCAGTGGGAAAGATCCCTGTTGATTAATTGCTCCAGAAAAAGGACATCTGATTCGAAATAGTGAAGTAAAATCTCACGGGTGTCTGGATCCATCTGCTCTTTGATTATGAGCTTGCTCATCACTGCGTCCCTCCTATCCAATAATTTATGCTTTTGCCTTTCTGGCAAAAGGTTCACCATCTTTTTAAGAACCACGTTTTTCCTCAGCATATCGACAAGAAACCTGCTCTTGGGAACTCCAGAAGGGTTCGCTTTTACGGCTTCTATTTCTTTAAACTCTTCTATGCCAAGGAATCCAGTGACTTGTTTCATGAAGACCTTGGTTTTCTTCATCTCTGATGTCAAGAATACCTTGCATTGAGGAAACTCATCCATGTATGCTTTCACCTGTTCAGGATAAGAGCTATACCCTTTGTAATCAAAACCCCAGCGCTCTATCTTTCTCTTTTCAATGTTCTTGTCTAAAATAGCCTCTTCGAAACTTAAGTTTTCAAATCCATTCCTCACCAAATAGGTATAGTGCGAATAGGCTCTATCTATGGGATTTCGTAAGAGGATGATAATCTTTAGCTCCTTAGCTCTATCCCCATAGATTTCTTTGATATGAGAGATACTCTCTTTGTATTTGTAGAGATAGGCAGTGGAAGCGTCTATACTAAGTGAACCCTCATTGCAGTTAGCATAAAGTTTCAAGTACTGAT
>CALFHF010000262.1 GCA_937875855.1 uncultured Flavobacteriales bacterium | reverse complement strand
ACTTTTTCTTCAGGTGAGCATTCCAAGGTATTCATGATGTTCATCAAGTGCATCTTCATATGACCTTTCTGAATACCGGTTGTGACCAATGAGGCAACAGCGCCAAAGTTTTGAGCAAGTCCAGCACAAGAGATGATTTGCATCAATTCCTCTGCCTTAGGATTTCCAAGGAGTTCGAGAGAAAACTTGACCATAGGATGAAGATTTGTTATGCCACCAATGGTTCCGAGCGCCATTGGAATCTCTATCCAGAAACGGAAGACTCCATCCTCTACGGAACATTTAGTTAAGGAGCGATACTGCCCATCACGGCTGGCGTAGGTATGTGCGCATGCCTCTACAGCTCTGAAATCATTTCCAGTCGCAATCACCACAGCGTCTATACCATTCATGATGCCCTTATTATGTGTTGTAGCTCTGTATGGCTCTATAGTAGCTATGCGAATGGCTTGAATGAATTTCTCAGCGAAAAGGTCAGCAGGAAAATCTCCCTTACCGTTAAATAGCTCATCTAATTTGCAGGAGACTTCAGTGCGAACAATGCACTCTGGAGAGTAGTTAGAAAGTATGCACATAATAATGAGCAAGCTCTTTTTCTCAGTCTGGCTGAACATGTTGCTCTCTTCAGCTTTTTGCTTCCATATTTGAGCAAATCGCTCTAAGATGGAGTTAATGAAATTTGCCCCCATTGCATCCTTTGTCTCGAAGATTCCCTTAATCTGGAAATAATCAGGCTCTATATCGGAACGGTCTATCAGTTCTATATCAATGATCCCACCACCACGCTTGCGCATGTTACTAGTGAGATCATCTGTCTCTGAGATGAGTTGTGCTTTTACTTCATAGAAGAAGGTCCTCACTTTCTGAGTGTCGGTAGCCCATGTAAAGTGAACATGACCAATTTTTCGCATGCTCAGCACTTCTGATTTAAAGCCGCCTCGCTCTGCCCAGAAGGAAGCTGCTTTCGCAGAAGCTGCGACTACTGAACTTTCTTCAATGGCAAATGGAATACAATAGTCCTTTCCATTGATTAAGAAATTAGGCGCTACGCCATAGGGGATATAGAAATTACTGAGACTGTTCTCGATGAATTCATCATGCAGAGACTGACGTTTAGGGTCAGAATGCCAATAGGTTTTAAGATCATCAATCTTCTTCCCATTACCTTGGAAATAGTTGTCAATCAACCATTCCATTTTTGCCTCTTTCGAAAGTTTAGAGAAACCCGTTACTCTTTTGCTCATAGATTTTGCTTGGTTTACAAAGATAACCAGCCATCTCGAGCAATAGTATATAGGGGCTAGGCTTTATGTCCTCATTCGATCATAAAGCGATGTACACCTATAATTCTTCCATCTGCATCGATTAAGCTTATGAGATAGACACCTGAGTGTAAAGGTCCGCGCACTAGTTCTAGCAAATTTCCTCTTACAAGTTCAGTGTGTATGAGCACACCTTGAATAGATCTAATCTCGGCTCTTATGACATTTTCTTTACTTGAAGCCCATGAAATTATAGCTTGATTTTGCATAGGATTTGGCTGAATTTTCATCTGTACCAGATCATATTCAGAAAGTGAACTTACGGCATAGGTATACACTTCACTTTCTGCTTCACATCCATTAGGATGACTTGAAATCACTTGATATTCACCATAGGCTTCAGCTTCTGGAACATAACTTGTTCCAAAAGCTCCCAGAATAGCAATACCATCCCTAAACCATTGATAAGAAAGGCTTGGGTTTAGATCTTCAAGTATGAAAATGTCATTTTCAAATAGAATAACTGGAACCAGCATTCCATTCTCAATGAGCACGGAATCCATCATTTCACAGACAGCGTTAGTAACTGTCCAATAGAAACGATAAGCTCCAGGTTCAGGCATGGTGACCAGGGTATTAGCTTCATTTTCATTCTCGAATATGACTTCAGCAGGATTTTCATCACTTGCTGTCCATAGGCCTTCAGATGCGCTGTCAAATGGAGATGCTAGGAGCGAATAACCACTCGCGTCACAGTTCAGATCATCTGAACCTGCTTCTGCCAGGGGTTCTAGATATGCTGTCACACTTATTGTATCAGAGGTACAGCCTGAATTCCAAACTAGTTCATACGCTCCGCTTTCAGGGAATTGTATCTGACTGATCTGACTGTTTAGGTCTTGAATAACTAATGTGGCATCACCTGACCATTGGCCATAATCATAAGGCCGGTCTAATTCAATGCTCAATCCACATATGGAAATTAAGTCTTCCTCAATATTCACTACATCATCGTTGGCATTTATTATAGGCAGACTATAGGAGACTACCGTTGGAATAGGTTCGTCATCATTTCCCACGGAGATAATAAGAAGCCTATCGCTGGTCATGTTCTGTGCAGTCCAACAAAGTTGAACTTCTACTGGATTTAGTCCGGACATAGTCATTGTAGCTCCTGGGAGCACTTCATCCACATTTGCACTTACATTTAAAGTGTCTTCAAGGTCATCGCTTTGGAAAATCATATCCATACAGAATGAGCTTCCATCGCATACTGCTACTCCCATATTGCTTGTGAGGTTAGAGGCAATGGCGCTAGTCAAAGAGACTCCTGGATTAGCCATATAAGGCGGAAAAGGGGTGCAGCTAGAAACTACGAACTGCACGTCTATGAGCATGGAACCTTTCACTTGAAGTGAAGCGTCTAGCTCTTCTACCAAGATGGCTACTATGTAATAACCTATGATATCCGTTTCAAGACTCATGTTTCCAGTATTAGGATCAATGGTCATTCCTTGAATTGGGAGATCGCCAGAAAAACCGTCTTCATAAACTAAATTAGTGTGGCTGTTTCCTGAAGTAGGTCTCTGAGCGGGTACAAGACTGTATCTGAGTTGGTCACCATCAGGGTCGAAGGCACCTAGATTCACGTTAATATTAGGGTCACCGCATACATACGGAGCAGTGGGTGAACTCAGTTGTGGTGAGTTATTGCACCCCGAAGAAGTTTTTAAAACTGATTCTACATAGAAACATGGAGAATCGCTATTGTCTATATTAACGGCAAAACTGCGATTGCACTTCTTCCAGTAGATGACCATCTCAGGGCATGCAGTATTGATAGTTATAGTATCTGTATAGGTTAGCCTGACAACTCCAGGAAGGAAGCCACCATTACACGCAGAATTCTCCATGTCAATTGGACTGGCCTGGGTAACTTCTAATATATCCACAAGGCTTAGCGAATGTGAAGAAAAAGAGAAGTCACAGGAAGGAATAGTTCTGATGATTTCAGAACTCGTGTTTTGTGGGTCAGCACAGTTCTGGAATACATATAAAGAAACTTCATATTGATCGCCACCGAGGCAACGATAAGAGATGTTGGCTCCCATGATATGACTGGCTTGAATTGAATGGAAAGCCAATACTAAGGCAATTGTGCAAATGAGACTGCGCATGTTAGTTCAGTTTTGATTTTTATATAATGGTCCTTCATGTTTACGTTATGAAATGGGGATGGTTACAGTTATTCATTGATAAATAAGGCCTGCAAGCTTTTAAACGGTATGAATTTTTCGTCCTGTAGGTGTTTGATAGAAGCCTTTAAGAGGAAATGGAAAGACAATTGCAAAACAATCTGATACATACGGGCGAATAGCTGTAAACTTGCACCGTGTCGAATATCGTAGCCATTATAGGAAGACCCAATGTGGGCAAATCCACGCTCTTTAACCGTCTTACGGGAGAAAGAGCTGCCATTGTGGATGAACAAAGTGGAGTCACTCGTGACCGTCATTATGGAAAAAGTGACTGGAATGACGTGGAATTCTCCGTCATAGATACCGGTGGCTATGTAGAAGGCTCTGATGATATCTTCGAGGAACAGATTAATCGTCAAGTGGTATTGGCTATGGAAGAAGCAGACATGCTCATCTTCATGGTTGATGTAAGTACGGGAATTACTGACCTGGACGAAGGTGTAGCCAAACTGCTGCGCGCTAGCAAGAAACCTTTCTTCTTGGTGGTCAATAAAGTGGATAATCATGAACGCAGAGCTGAGGCTATGGAGTTTTATTCCCTTGGCCTTGGAGAAATTCACATGATTTCTTCAGTGAGTGGAAGCGGCACAGGAGAATTGCTTGATGACATGGTGGCTGCCATGAACAAGGATTCTAAGCTTGATAATAGTGAACTACCGAGAATATGTGTAGTTGGCAAGCCTAATGTGGGCAAATCTTCGCTGGTCAATGTTCTGCTTGGTAATGAGAGGAATATTGTAACTGATATTGCTGGTACTACTAGAGATGCGCTGCATACAAGGTATACAGCTTTTGGTATGGATTTTACCTTGGTAGATACTGCAGGTATTCGCAAGAAGAAGAGTGTTCATGAAGATGTAGAATTCTATTCGGTCTTGAGATCCATCAGAGCTATAGAAGATAGCGATGTATGTATCTTAATGATAGATGCCGAGGAAGGCATGCAAAAGCAAGACTTGAACATCTACTATGTCATTGAAAGAAATAAGAAAGGCGTAATACTTCTAGTCAATAAATGGGATCTCATGGATAAGGATGAGAGCACATCCAGAAAAATGGAGGCGGCCATAAAAGAACGTATCGCACCTTTCACTGATGTACCCATACTATTCACATCTACTATAAACAAGCAGCGTATTCATAAAACATTGGAAGTCGCTTTGGAAGTTGTTGCGAATAGGGCAAAACGTATTTCGACTAGCACATTGAATGAGGTTCTTTTACCGCTTATTGAGCGCAATCCTCCACCAGCGAATAAGGGAAAATATGTGAAGATTAAGTACATCTCACAGTTACCAACCAAGGTGCCTTCCTTTGCTTTCTTCTGTAATCTTCCTCAATACGTGAAAGAACCTTACAAGAGATTCATTGAGAATAAAATGCGTGAGCATTTCGACTTGACTGGAGTTCCTATCAACATCTTCTTCAGAAAGAAGTAATTACTCTTTTATAAAGGAGGCAAGGATTTGCGTTCCTTCTTCATCCAAAACTCGAAGTTGATACATCCCTTGATTCAGAGAACTCAAGTCTAGAACTGGCTCATATTCAGAAGTTGTAAGACTAGATAATATCCTTCCTTGAAGATCATAGATCTCAATTGACTTAACACCGGTCAAGACTGAAGTCCATCGTATTATGAGTTGATCATACGCTGGATTAGGGTGT
>CALFHF010000261.1 GCA_937875855.1 uncultured Flavobacteriales bacterium | reverse complement strand
CCATAATCAATTCAGGATTAGCAGGGGATCAAATTCCCATTTCACAGAATTTCAACCTTCCCTTTGATTTTCCGAATGGCGAAGAATTAGATTCTATTCGCTTTCAAAGTGCAAGCCTGGATATCCATGTGACTTCGAGTTTCAAACATGATATAGATGTGGAAATGCTCATTCCTGAATTGACAGAGATGGGAGTGGAGTTCCAGCGTACATTAAGCCTTGACTATTCAGGTAATTTGCCCGTCACAGGAGATTTCAGTTTCGACATTTCAAATACAAAATTAGATTTCACTGATCCAGGAAATGATAATGCCTTGAACATCTTGGCTAACTTCATTATCACCCACAGTGGTGAATTCACGAATCCTGGTGATAGTCTTCATTTTGAACTATCTCTTTCAGCCAACAGTATTCACTCTGCTTATGGATATCTTGGGCAATACAATGGCATAGCTGAAGTAGATACCCAACAAGTAAATCTCTTCGAGCAATTTGGGGCTGCCGGCCTGTTCTTCGCTGACCCAGCTATAGAACTACTTATTACAAACACCAGTGGAATTCCCATAGAAGTGGATTTCACGAGCCTCTACGCACCTGAGAACAGCATTACGACCTTGATTACAGGTGGTGCTTTAGAAGATATCCCAGTGGTACAAGCCGCACAGTTCATAGGTGACATTGCATATACCACCCATAGAATTGACAACAGCAACACTTCACCTATGTTAAGTGATATGCTTAATGAAGGTCCAGTGAATCTTATATACACTGCCCAAGGACTAACGAACCCAGAAGGATATGCCTATAATTTCGTTCAGGATACGAGCAAGATTGCATGCGATGCAACTGTCATCTTGCCGCTTTTTGGATACATAGATGGATATCATTTTACCGACACTTTGGATGTAGGCATATCATCCGAGCTCGGCTTAAATAATGGTGGTCCAATTAACCTTGATGATGTAGAACTACTTACGCTGCGTATTATCGCAGATAATGGATTACCAGCTGAAGCCAGAGTTCAAGTCGTATTTCTTGATGAATTTTATGAAGAAGTTGATTCATTGTTCATGTCTAAAGCAGGTCACATGTTAGTGTCACCAGGCCTAGTCAATACCTTCCTTGATCCCAGTCACCCAGACTTCGGGAGGGTCTTAACCCGCAGTAGAGCTATCACGGACGTACAGTTGTCATTAGAAAGACTTCGAAAACTGATTGATGGAAATGTGAAGCATTTGATTATAAAAATAGTGGCTGGAACCTCCTTCGCTACGCAGAATCAAATCGTAAAATTCTTCCCTGAGGATGGGATAGAGGTGCAGATTTCAGCTAGAATTGAAACCCGAATAGACTTATCAGAGTAAGATTAGGCATGAAGAAGACCATCTTCCAGACTATTTTGGCTCTATTCATTACGTTTAGTCTAGAAGCCCAGCAGGATATTATGATGCATTCTATTCCGCAAGTGTTTCAGAGCTCATACGTTAATCCAGCATATGATTATGGAAGCAGAATCCATTTGGGGTTGCCTTTCATGAGTTCTATCTCAGCCCATCATCAAAACACGATTTTCAATCCTAGCAGGTTATTTACTGTTTCAGAAGGCAAAACCGTGCTTGATACCGATTATTTCTTGACCAACATCAGAGATGAGAATTACCTTGGCGTAGACTTGGCTGCTGATGTGCTCTCCTTCGGGATGCCCATCGAGGCTCATTACATTTCATTGGCAATCAGAGAGCGAGTTTCAGCGCAGATCACCTTACCTGGAGATATGCTTCGTTTTCCATTTACTGGAAATGCCAGTTTTGATGATACTGGGAATGTGTTGGATTTTTCAGGACTTGCTATTGACCTTAATAGATATATGGAATATGGCTTCGGTTGGCAGTTTGACACGAAGTCTGGCTGGTATTTAGGTGCTAGGGTCAAGTATCTGCAAGGTCAAGAGAATATTACGACAGGAACTTCGAATATCACATGGACTACTGATTTGGAAACCTATACGTGGTCCTATCAAGGAGAATTAGATATTCGTACATCGGGAGTTTCATATCTCATAGATTCGCTCAGTGGAAATGGAGTGTTAGAGAATGGAAATTTTACCCGAGCGATCTTTAGTGGACAGAATAGCGGCTATGGTATTGACTTTGGAATAGGGAAGGATTTTACAGACAGATTTTCAGTCTATGCAAGCATTGTAGACCTTGGGAAAATAAATTGGAAAAAAGGAAATCAGAATTTTAATGCCCAAGGAGGTGAATTCAGCTTCGTAGGGATAGAATTGACTGAGGCTATGTTAGGAGCTGATTCTAGTTTTTCTGACAGCTTAGATAGCACCATTGACGACTTATTGAATTCCTTGAACTCAACATTAAATACCAAAAAGAATTCATATTCATATTCAAGCGGACTTCGCACAAGGGTCCATCTGAATGCCAATTATAAAGTTCTGAAGAAAGAGGCCATGACAGGCACGATAGGATTAGTGATTCAAGCTGATTTATTCAATGGCCCCGAAATGCCATCATTCACCTTAATGTATTCTCATGAATTCAAGGGAAGATTGAATGCCGCGTTATCTTATTCTATTGCTGATAGGGATTTTTCAAATCTAGGACTGGCTCTATGCTTAAAGAGTGGGCCAATACTCTTCTATACGACCTTCGATAACCTACTCTGGCTGAATATGACTAGCATCAGTTATGACGACCAGAAACCGAGCAATTATCCTTCCTATAGCAGGAATGCGACCATTCATCTTGGAATGAACTTAATACTTGGAAAAGCACAATCTTACAAAAACACAAGTCCCCGTTTGAATTAAAGGAGGTTCAATCCCTTCATTTTGAGCATATTTGTCTCCTATGGACAAGGTTATTCTTATCGGCAAAGTTTCTAGACTTCATGGGTTCAAAGGAGAACTGAGCCTGAAGGTGGATCCAGAATTCGTCACAAGTGTTGAAGAAACTGACATGCTCTTTATAGAGATAGATCAGAAAAACGTCCCCTTTTTCATTGAAAGCTATCGTCTTACTTCTACCGGATTTGTGCTTATAAAATTCGAAGAAGTGGACACTGAAGCTAAAGCAATACGTCTAAGGAATTGTCCTGTTTTTCTGAGAGAAAAGGACCTTATCGTAGTGGAACAAGAAGGTGATGAGCTGAAACGTCTTGTTAAGTATTCAGTGATAGATTCTATCCATGGCGACCTCGGAAAAGTAGCTGAAGTCGTAATCATGCCTGGGAATAATTTCTTGATAATAGATAGGGAAGATGGAGAAGTCTTTATTCCAATTCATGAGGACATCATCCAAGAGATTGATGATAAAAAATTGATTATCAAAGTCGTTACACCTGAGGGTTTAGTCGAACTCAACCTAGAAGGGGGTGGGTAATTCTTCGTTCTCCTTTATGCATTTTACTATACAGCAGGATCGCTGTGCCATGAAAGTGGGGACTGATGGCGTACTCCTTGGCGCCTGGGCTGATGTGCAGAATGTGAAAACGGTATTAGATATCGGCACAGGAACAGGGCTTGTGGCTTTGATGATTGCCCAACGTGCTCCTGAATCCGAAATAGTAGCAATTGAAATAGATGAAATGGCAGCATCTCAAGCTGCTGATAATTTCAAGAGCAGCAAGTTCAGAGAGCGCATTCAGCATCAACATCTGGCCCTACAAGAATTCGAATTTGAAGGGACTTTTGACCTTCTGATATGCAATCCTCCGTTTTTCCCAAGTGGGACGCCTTCTCCTGATCAAAAAAGGAATGTAGCGAGGCAAGAAGAGTCTCTGGATTTATTGACCTTGATTCAGAAATGTAGTCCCTTGATGGCAGCACATTCGAGGTTAGCATTGATTCTCCCTGCCTTGAGAAAGGATGAACTTGTAGCTGTAATTCAAGAGCATGAAATGTATTTGAAACGCATATGTTTGGTGAAACCTAATCATCAAAAGGAACCGAAGCGAATTCTTTTTGAGGCAATGAAGGGAATTCATGTTTCAGGGGTTGTGGAAGAAACTTTAGTTATTGAAGAAGGAGAACGACATGTCTATACACCTGAATTCAAAAAACTCACTTCGGAATTCTACCCGGTAGAGTGAGGAAATTCTTACAATAGCAAGGATAATATTGTCTATTCCTGCCATGTTTTTTTTCACTCGGCTCAATTTTTAATGAATAATTTAAACCCATTTCAAAATTGAGAATAGAGAAATTGATCATGAGTGACCTTCGCTTTATCGTCACCTGATTCTCATTAGAGGTGAGTACTATTTCAGAAGTACCTTTTTTGGAATTGAAAACCGAATAAAGATTTAATCTACACAACTTCAGAATTCTTGCGCATTAAGTCACGCATCTTTTCAAGAAACTGAACAAGCTCTGAATATTCGCCAACTTGAGCCAAATTGAATCCTTCGCTGAAGACTAAGATTCCTGTTCCATCACATTCAAGGTGATGAAGTCCGCTTTTTTCGAGCAGCGCCTTTATTTCCTCAGTAAGGAAGTTTTTCATTCCTTCCTTGTCCTCAACCTTCACTAAGTAATCTGCAGAAAATTCATTATAGATAACATAGTCAATGTCCCTGTGTTTGATGGCATATCTGTCGAAGAATTCCTTTTTCTCAATGGTGAATTTGGGCAAATTTCGAGCACAATGAATCAATCCCACAGTACTCTTGAATTTCTCCTCAGCTTCCATAGCTCCCTCAAGGAAACTGATGTCACACATCTCCCAAAGTACGCCATCTTTAAGGCTGCTGATTCTATTCCAGCGTTTTAGAATTCGCTTGTTGAAGAAGAAATAGAATTGTTCCAAATCAGCTACTTGATCATCTGCTTTCAAATCTATATCCCAACCATGTTCTATGCCCATCTCCATCAATGAAAGCTGTCGCACTGTGGAACTCTTATGTCGTTCAATACGGAATTGCATAGCCAATTTATCAGGACTGGAAGAAATGTGATTTTCTAGTCCTACCAACTCTACTTTTCCCCCAGTTCCACGATGCTGTCTCTTGAAGTCATAAAGTAACTCCATGATAGAAAAATCAACCAATCTGGAATCGGTCATATTGACCTTTAGACTAGACACTGACGGAATCTCTTTAAGTAAAGCAGATATCTTGAGACTTGATAAAAAATTAACCACTCCCTTCAATCTCATTTCAAATGATTGATCCTTATGCAAGATAAGGCTGGGTTCTCCTTTGAATGTTGATTTATAAAAATCGCTGATAGACATTTGCGCAAGCAAATAATGGATAATTAAGGTCAAAAGCAGTCCTCCAACAAGTCCTAAAAGTAAGTTGGTATATAGTGTAATCAATATTGTACCTGAGAAGATGATAAGTTGTTCAATTCCTTGAGAATGTACAAGTGCGAATACCTTTGGAGAAGCCATCTTGAATCCAGTATAAACCAAGAGGATGGCCAGAGCTGCTAGTGGAACTTTCTGGATCAAAGGAGAGAGCAAAAGGATGAATATCAATAGGAATATTCCAGTGAAAAAATTTGACCATTTCGTCTTTGCATGATTGTTCAAATTCACAGTACTACGCACAATCACTGTGATAACAGGTAATCCGCCAGCTAAGCCTGATAGCATCGTACTGATTCCCATTCCCATAAGGTCCTTATCTAGGTTCGTTTTACGCCTGTATGGATCCATCTTATCTACTGCTTTACTTCCGGCCAATGAATCTATGCTAGAAATCAAGGTAATGGACATGACGGAAGTCCAAAAGGCCCCACGTTCTAGAATACTGAAATTAGGTGTGCCTATGGGCTTAAGAAGGTCGTCTGGTAATGAGATGAGTAAGTGAGGGCCTAACTCATACATACGCCCAAAGAAACTTACCTCATGGTCATGCATAAAATCAAAGAGATAAACGAACGGAATTGAAAGAGCTAAAACCCAGACTGGAGCAGGTATGAAATGAAAGAGTTTATAATTAATCTTCGATTGGAAGATAAGCAGAATCAGTCCAACCAGCGAAATGACTACTACAAATGGATTTGCTTCAGGAATCTTTTGAAATCCTTGAATCAGGGTTTCTATGATTTCAGGGGAAGAAGACTCTGTTCCAAGGGCCACGTGCATCTGTTTTGCAAAAATGATAATCCCGATGGCGGCCAATAATCCATGCACTACAGTACTATGAAACAAATCAGCGAATCTACCAAGGCGAAGAAAGCCGAGTAAGACCTGAATGGCACCTGATACAACGATGGCTGCGAAGATGTAATTCATCGTGTTACCAGTACCATCTTCCATGGCCACTGCAGAAGCGAGTATGACTGCTATAAGACCAGCTGAAGGTCCATTAATGGCTACATGACTACCTCTCAAGAAGGTGGCGATAACACCTCCTATAACTGCGGAGATAATTCCAGACATAGGAGGGAGGCCAGCAGCAATAGCTATTCCAAGAGAAAGCGGCAGAGCGACTAAGGAAACACTGAAAGCCGCAATGAGATCACTCTGCCAGTTTTGAGCTAAGCCGGCAAAACCAGTTTTTGGTGTCTTATTTGAATCGAGTATGCTCATGAAACTTGAAGGCCCAAAATATAGCTTCTTGAGAGAAGATTTCTCTTACCAAGACAGTTATGCAATTTTTTGCTCTATTTCTTAGTCAAGTTTCCCAAATTTATCATCCAATGCTTTTGTACGAAATGCAAAAATCTCATTGAGCTTTTTCCGAATGAACAGGTTATTGGCTAGTGATCCTAGAAAACCCAATGGTGGAACATAGCTTATAACATCTCGCATGAGAACTCCTCCCGGTATTGCTTCTAAATGATGCTGATGATGCCATATGGAATAAGGTCCTACACGCTGTTCATCAATGAAATAGCGCTTCTCTTGAACTTGAGTAATCTCAGTAACCCAAGTAGTCTTAATTCCTATCAACGGACTGACCTTGTATGAAATAATCATACCCGGATACATTTTATCTGGGAGGCCTTTGGACATTATGTCAAAGCCCATGTAGTCAGGTGTGATTTCCTTTAAATTAGCGGGAGAAGAGATGAAATCCCAAATTTCATCAAGATTTCCTTTAAGCTTTTGCTCTTGTTCGAATTGGTACAGAGGCATGATATCTGGATTAGGAATGAATAGTGGACATACCGCCATCTACGCGCAGTATCTGTCCTGTGAGCCAAGAGGCATTATCAGAAAGAAGGAAGGCCGCCATCTGAGCTATGTCTTGAGCAGAACCTATACGCTTCAATGGATGTCTATCTGCATTCACTATTTTTTTTTGTTCTGAATTAAGGAGACGAGCTGCTAGTGGAGTGTCTGTTAATGATGGGGCAATGGCATTCACTCGAATTTTAGGAGCAAATTCAGCAGCTAATGAACGAGTTAAACCCTCTATTGCTCCTTTAGAGATAGCCACTTGGCTGTGGTAGTTGAACCCTGTCTGTACAGCCACTGTAGAGAACATAACAACTGATGCTTGTTGAGATGCTTTGAGCCTTGAAAGCACCTTCTGGAGGATATATACTGCACCCCAAACCTGCAATTCTAGGTCTTTGATGAAATCAGACTTGTTTAATTTATTGAACGCCTTAAGGTCAATACTTCCTGGGCAATACACGAAGCCATCCAAAACATCAGGAAGATAGTCAGGGTTGAAATCCCCCTCCATAACGTCTAAACGCTGAGCAAAGGCTGTTTTAGAAGGGATATTCGTATTGAATGTAGTGTACACTGTATCTCCCGTTTTTCTCAAGATATCAGCCAAGGCTTCGCCAATTCCTGAGGAAGCACCTATGATCAAATGGGTTTTCATTTCGCTTGACATTTGACTTAAAGACAACTAAAAAGGCCAATTGTGACTTCTAGCTTAGGATAAAATAGAGAAGAGGGGTTATTCGATAGAATATATGAGGAAATTGACCATCAGCCAGGATGATAAGAGCAGAGTCATGCATTAAGCACGTCATTTTCTATGATGTAGCCACTCTGTTAAGGCCTATAAACAGGGCTTTTTTATCTTTATTGTATTGAAAGTGTGGACTTTCCGATTCTCTGTAGTAAATTCGCAGCTTATTAATACAACAATTTTTTACATGAGCACTGGTAAAGTTAAGTTCTTCAATTCGGAGAAAGGTTTTGGATTCATTACTCCGGATCAAGGAGGAAAAGACATTTTCGTACACAAATCAGGGACTAGAACGGCTCTCTATGAGAATGATGCCGTTTCCTATGACGTAGAAGAGACCCAAAAAGGTCCTGCAGCTGTGAACGTTCAGAAGGTATAATTACCTTTTAAAGTTTTAAGCCTAAGAAGCCCTTGCAATAGCAAGGGCTTTTTTTGTGCCTAAAAATCCAAATTCACAACTTCATATCAATCATCTCTTGAGCTGATTTTCCTCATTCAACATACTGATGATAGGTAAGTGTTTCCTTGGAGAATAACATGCTTTGATTCCCATTTACATGCTCTTACCCAAGGAGATGAACTATGATACATCGCATTAAGAAGATCTTATTATTGCTGCCTTAGGGCATCATGCTGATTTCTCAGCAGGGAAGACGTCACATGATCGCAGATTAGCTAAAGTGGCCATAGAAGAACTCAGAGATGAGTAACGTCTGAGTGAGAAAAGACTGCGCAAGACATCCCAATTTATTTAGAGCATTAAAATTAGCTATTTGCCCGTCTATGAAGATGCAGGATTAATTAGAGATGCTGATATTTCTTATAAAGTTGCCTCTAAGTTTATTCACTTTTATAATGAACTCTTCAGGGAAAATAATATGCTCCTAAAGCATAAACTTGCATAAGAAGATTGGAGATTGAGCAGCCTTGTCCGTAACTAATTGCTTCACTCGGACGTATCCATTAGATGATACTCGAGAGTTAATTGAATAGTGTGAAGCGGCACCCCTGTATATTAGTTACCCCATGCCTCAGGACCATGATGATCACTTTGATCATGATGGTTTCTGCAATGGGGACATTCCAAGCTCAGTGCATCCCCACTAGCCTTAACGGGTTCCATGAGAACCTCATGCAGGCAACTTTCCACACCGTTCTATACAAAACTCCTAATGGCTACGCGGCCAGCGGTGAAGGAACAGCTCCGAGTGGCCTGGATCAACCAAATATCCAAGAGATCATCAATGCAAACGGATATACAGGAATTCCTGCAGGAACAACACTTATGTGGGGGTCTGTTGGAAGCCATGCACAATTGGTTTTTCTTGGAGATGATAATGTCATCTATGCCGGTGGAATAGAAGGACTAGTGCTGAACCCAGCCTTAACTTCAAGTAAAGTATATCAGCCTATTCCATTAGCTATGCCAACAGGTGTTACCTATAATGACGTTGTGAAATTTCAAGCAGCCGCGCAAGTGTTGATGATGGTCACCAGTTCGGGTCAAATTTACCTCACAGGGAATAATTGTGGGAATGTCGCCACACCTTGTAATAACCTTATGTGGAACCTAGTATCACTTCCTACAGGTATTACTCCGCAGATAGTGGATCTCACTTTCAGGACCATAGCCATGTATGGCAGTGACGGAAATTTCTACACTAGAGGAACAAAGAATTTTATTGGAAATGGAACTACATGGTTCTCTAATGCCGCGGCTTGGACTCAAATGACTGTTCCTCCGCTAAGCGAGGGTTCACAGCCGGTTCAGCTCGAACTTGGAAATCTGATTGATCAGAATGAAGTGTCCTACCTGGTACTTGACATGGACGGAACCATTCATAGTATGGGAAATGCTCCAATCATCGGAAATAATAGCTCCGCATCAAATACCTGGACTAAAGTTGGCCAGAATTGTACAGAAGGAGTCTTGCAAGAGGTGGTTTTCATTACAGCAAGTGATAACGATTATAGAAATGTAGGGGCTGGTGCTATCCTCGCTGATGGTACCATAAGATTATGGGGAATGGACGACAACAACATGTTAGCTGGAGCCAGCTTAGTGTGTCCAACTGAACCGTGTATGGATACAGGGGTTACTATGGATGACATGGTCTATTTAGAAAATGGAACTCACCTCACTCCGGCCATTTCTGTTGCAGGACTGCTCTGCAATGTGGGTCATAATAGTGATGGAGGATTCGGAGATGGAACCGAAGACGATCGTGACTGTTATGAATGTATTACACTCCCGACTTTACCTGTTCTTTGTGTCAATGGGGAATGTGGTACAGACACTCTAATAACAGCGACTATCTGCAATGGCCAAAGCTATAATCAGGGAAACTCGGTCTACACAAGCTCTGGCAGCTATGTTACTATTTTCGAAAGTGTTCAAGGCTGCGATTCTGTGGTGACCTTAGAACTTACCGTGACGAATTCTATATCAAGTCTGAATGTCGTTGCCATATGTGTAGGAGAGTCATATA
>CALFHF010000260.1 GCA_937875855.1 uncultured Flavobacteriales bacterium | reverse complement strand
GATATTTTCAAGACACATCCTGAGTGCTTTGACAGAGAAATCATGGAATACCTCATGCTCGACCCTGACCCTTTTGGATGGAGCAAATTGCACTATATAAAAAAGGCAGAGGACTCTAAAAAGATCAACGACAGAAAAGGCCCTTGTATCATTATAAGTGCTTCCGGAATGATCACTGCAGGAAGAATTCTTCATCACGTGAGAAATTCCATCCATGATCCGAGAAACACGATTTTGATTGTGGGATTCTGTGCTGAGGGAAGTATTGGAGCTCAATTAGCTAAGGGTGCTGATACCATTAAAATATTCGGAGAGGAACATAAAGTGAAGTGCCAAGTGAAGCGCATGCATTCCTTCTCAGCTCATGGTGATCAAGAGGAAATGCTCGATTATCTGGATAATCAAGACCGGGATAAATTGAAAGAGATTTTCCTTGTGCATGGCGAAGAGGATAGACAGATCCCTTTCAAAGCTGCCCTGCATGCTGCGGGATTCAAGAAGGTGACTATTCCTAAATTGAAATCTAGCTACGAGCTGAAATGAAGTATTTCAAAGGATTGAAGGTGGTGGAACTGGCTTCTGTGCTTGCAGGCCCTGCCGTTGGCATGTTCTTCGCGGAACTGGGTGCTCAGGTCATCAAAGTTGAGAACCGGAAAACAGGCGGTGATATGACCCGACATTGGAAAGTAGGAACTGAAGATCCTAAAAATTCCATATCGGCATATTTCTCAGCGGTCAATTATCATAAGATCTATACTGATTTAGACTTGACCCAAGAAGCAGATTGTGCCAAACTCTTCACTTTCCTCAGCGATGCCGATGTCTTCCTGAACAATATGAAAGCCAGTTCGGCAAAGAAATTCGGGCTGGATTATGAAAGTCTTAAACAACGTTTTCCAAAACTCATCCATTGTGAATTGAGTGGCTTCAAGCATGATGAGCGCAAGGTGGCTTTTGATGCGGTATTGCAAGCTGAGACTGGTTTTCTGAGTATCAATGGCACGAAAGAGTATCCCGCCAAATTACCTATCGCCTTCATAGACCTCATAGCTGGGCATCAAATGAAGGAGGCTATACTGGTGGCTTTATTGGAGCGAAGCAAGGATGGAAAGGGTGCCCATATCAGCTGTAGTCTTGAAGAAAGTGCGCTGGCTACTTTAACCAATCAAGCGACCAATCAACTCATGGCGGGAATAGAACCTAGTCCTATGGGGACCTTACATCCGAACATAGCTCCCTATGGCGAGATCATCAAGACATCAGACGGAGTGCGTTTCATGTTGGCCATAGGTACTGATAAGCATTTCATTCATCTCTGTGAGATCCTAAAAAGAAATGATCTTCCTGCTGAGAAAGAATACTTGGACAATCCTGCACGAGTCCAGCATAGGAACACGCTCCATGAAGAATTGAAGAAATCATCCTTACTAATCGATTCCAAAACACTGGAAGAGGCATGCATCAATGGCTCAGTACCTGTAGGACGAATCAGGCAGATCTCAGAGGTGATGAATACCCGAGTCGCTAAAGAGATGCTCCGGGAAGAGGTCATAGAAGGTGAAGCAACTAAACGACTCAGCTCCATCGCTTTTCACATCACGCGTTGACGTGCTGAAAGGATTTCAATTTCTGATTGAACAATCTCATCAAGCTGTTGCGGTCACTTTCTGACAGCCTCTTCCCGAAATAATAGATTCGTCCGTCAATCTGGAACTGCAGTTCTCCTTTACCGATAGACCAGAAAGAATCATCAAAAAGTGAGAAGAAACCGGTTTCCTTCTCTCTGACTTGCATCGCTCCAAGATTAGAGGTCTGCAAGGTGAATGCCTTTCCTAGCGTTCCGAAGGCTTCTTTCATAAGCACCTCATCCTTTTTCACGAGGATGCTTTCCCTTCCCTTCGATTGCCAATACAAAGCTCTCAATACCCGAAAAAGATAATACGACCAAAAACCCATGAAGACAAAGAGCACGACCCTGAGTTCGTCCTCAGGACCCAAGGTATTTAGCTCATTCAGAATGAAAGAGCCAATAATCAACCAAGCAAAAAGCCAGAGCAACCGCTGCATAGGGCGATTCCCTTCTTCCTTTCCGAGAATTATAATGCTCAGTTTTTCTGCATCTTCTTGATAGCTAATACGTTTTCCTATGTATTTGATCTTCGCTTCCATCCCTTAGTATTGGGTGCAAAGAAACCAATAATGAGCTGTTTCGAGTTTCAAGACCTACTTCATTTCAGGGGAATAGAAGTATATTCATCCAAGCCAAAACACCCTCGCCTATGTCATTGAGAGCCCTGCTTGTCCTATGTCTCTTTTTTCTATTTAGCTCATCTTCTTTTGCAAGTCATATAAGTGGAGGTGACGTAGCAGTCAAACATATTTCAGGAAATAGCTTTGAGGTAACCTTACAATTGTTCCGAGATTGTATCAATGCCAGCCCTAATGCTCCCCTTCCTGATGACTTGACAATTTTCTTTTATCAGCTTGACACGGACATTATTACAGACAGCTTGTATATGGAATTAGGCCAAGTAATTTTCCCTGAATTGGGAGATGCCTGTTATATTCCTGAAATATGCATTGAGATTGGAGTTTATGTGGATACCCTAGAACTTGATGATCATGCCGCTGGCTATTATTTATCATGGGAACGCTGTTGTCGTGTGGCGCAGACCACTAATCTCTTTGATGCAGGAGCTGAAGGCATGCTCTTCACAGCCAGCATAGCTGATCCTGTTTTAATGAATTCCAGCCCCCGATTTGCGCCCTATCCTAGCGATGGATATTTCTGCGTGAGTTATGCAAATCAATTCTCCTTCGCAGCTGAAGATATAGATGGAGATTCCTTAGTCTATTCGCTTTCCACGCCCATCAAAGGAACCTTTGCGAATGGTGCTCTTCCTGACCCATTGGGTGGTGGCCCTATGCCTTTTACTAATATCCCTTGGGATACTGGATATTCTCTTGCCAATATCTGCGGGGGAACTCCCGCCATGAGCATCAACAGTGAGACGGGAGTAATCAGCGCGAGTCCTGATATTCAAGGATTTTTCGCCTATGGAGTCGTAGTAGAAGAATACAGAGATGGAGTGAAAATAGGTGAAGTGAGAAGAGAGATTACCATGGAAGCCACGCTCTGTGAATTTGATGTCGCTCCTGATTTTGTAGGATTTGATATTACAGACACCATTTACATTCAGCCTTTTATTGCCAATACCATTCCTGTGGTGATTGAAGATAATGAGACCGATTCCATTGAACAAACTGTACTCTATCTCGAATCAGAAATCTTCACGGGAGACTACGATATCCTTGCAGAGTATGAATTAATTTTCTCTGTGCCAGGTCAACTGTATGGAGTGATTACATGGGATAGCCTCACCTGCGCATATGTGCGTGATGAACCTTATTGGGCGTATTTCCTTACTCAATCTGAAAATCTCTGTACAGGAGAGATATCATATGACACGTTGAATCTGGCGATAGTAGTTCAGCTTCCTCCTAATGTGAATACCGTGTTCACTAGCCCCACGATTAATTACGACATCATCTTCGGTCAAGAAGACACCTATGAATTCGATGTGACTGCTGTTGACGGAAACATTTACGACACCTTATCGCTTAGCATGTTGACACTTCCTGATTTTGGATTTAACCCCATCAGCTTCGAACCTGATTCAGCGCTCTCTGAAGTGGACTCTCCCTTCGGTTGGATTATTACCTGTGAAGACATACGAGAGGAACCCTATCTCGTAGATTTTCAGACCATCACTTCGCGCTGTTTCACTCAGGATACTACGTATCATCAAGTAGTCTTGACCGTAAGCTTACCCGACAATGAACCTACGATTCTTGAATCTCCCAATTGGGATAATGATATCTATACGGTCTATCAAGACAGTACATATTGTTTCAATGTGAGAGCTACGGATCTGAACAACATTGACACCCTTTTTATCAGCACTGATTATTCTTCAGATGTATTTACTGTGGCGCATCCTGCCACATTCGCTGATAGCTCAGGACTCTTTGATGTGGTCTCACAATTCTGCTGGACTCCGCTATGCGAGCACGTACGCGCTGAACTTTACCACATGGACTTCACCATCACTACAAAGCATTGTGATGTGATTAATGTGATAGTGCAACCTATGGATGTGTTCGTCACTACGCCTTCTCTTGGAATGTTGGATACAGTGCCTAATGTGGTTACTCCTAATGATGATGATTATAACGACTTATGGAGACTCGCCCATGAACCTGATTATTGCGTTCGTGACAAGAGAATTCAGATTTTTGATCGGTGGGGAAAGCAAGTCTATGAGTCCTTTGACCTAGCACAAGAATGGGACGGAGAAATAGAAGGAAGTCCTGCAACTGAAGGAGCCTATTATTACATTATCCAATACACCTATCTAGAAGATCCTAGGACCTATAAAGGCACTCTCACGCTTATGCGTTGAGCTCCACCAATTCTGCATACAAATCCTCATAGAGCGGCAGTATCTTTTGGGTGGAGAAGTTCGTGCTTTGAGCCAATGCAGCGTCTTTGAAACGCTGATACGTATTCTCATCACTCAAGATGCGCAAGGCATGCGCAGTGAGCGCTTTCACATCCCCTACTTTGCTCAAAAGACCAGAGACTTCATGCTCCACCACTTCTGGAATCCCCCCTGTATCGGTTGAGACCACTGGGATTCCGCAAGCCATGGCTTCTAGCGCACTCAGTCCGAAACTTTCATGCTCTGAAGCTTGGATGTATAGATCCGATATGGCCATGATCTTCTCAGGGCGCTTGAGTTTACCCAATAGCTGCACTGAATCACAGGTGCCCAGTTCCTGGCAGAGATGTTGTACCCTACTTCGCTCAGGTCCGTCCCCTATCAAGAGCAGTCGCATAGGCATTTCTTTGCGCAAAGCTGCAAAGGTATGCAGGATATCATCGATGCGTTTCACTGGTCTGAAATTGGAAGTATGCACTAAAAGCTTCTCGCCATTAGGAGCGTAAGATTTCCTAAGTTTCTCGTCATAAAGCCCTTGATAGCGTTTCGGGTCAATGAAATTAGGGATAACCTGAATGTCCCTGTCCACATGGAAATTATCCAAAGTGTCCTTTTTCAGACTGGCCGAAACAGCGGTCACAGCATCAGATTCATTGATGGCGAAGGTGATGACGGGTTCATAGGAAGCGTTCTTTCCCAAGAGCGTGATATCTGTACCGTGCAAAGTGGTGATGAATGGGATATTGCGTCCCTTGCGCTGGAGGATTGCACGGGCCATGAAGGCAGCCGAAGCATGCGGAATAGCGTAATGCACATGCAGCAGGTCCAGGTTATGATACTCCACCACCTCGACAAGCTTGCTAGTGAGGATAAGCTCATACGGAGCATATTTGAAAAGCGGATATTCAGTGACGGTAACCTCATGATAGAAGATGTTCGTCCAGATACCGCCCAATCTCACAGGCTGGTCATAGGTTATGAAATGCACCTCATGGCCTTTCTCAGCCAAAGCAATCCCCAGCTCTGTGGCCACTACTCCACTACCTCCAAAAGTGGGATACAATACGATTCCGATCTTCATAGGCTGTAAAAATAGACTTTGTAAAACGTAAAATGTTTCTATTCCAATTAACTCTTGAACGCCTTCAATAACTATCATTTTCTTAACATCTTCCTCAGGATTTTCAATGGACGATCCACTCTTCCTGCTATATTCAATTCCTCGTAAGTCCAAGTTGCCTTGGAGCTTATATACTTATTCTTCAATTAGTTAAGACCCTTATGTTCCTCATCTTCGATACAGAGACCACTGGATTCCCGCTGCGCTATGGTGCTCCTCATTCTGATTTGGAGGCATGGTCATCAGCTCGCCTTGTTCAGCTAGCATGGCAGATTCATAATGAAAGAGGGGCTCTGGTAGAAGTGAAGAACTTCATTATCAAGCCTGATGGATTCACTATTCCGTACAATGCGGAGAAGATTCATGGCATCTCTACCGAGCGTGCAATGAATGCCGGAATGCCGCTTGATCATGTGCTCAATGAATTCGAAGAAGCTTTAAGAAAAACCGAATTTCTCGTAGGGCATAATGTGGAATTCGATTTAGGTGTGGTGGGTTCTGAGATGCTGCGCGCTGCTCATGAGACACATCTCTTCGAGCTGAAAACCATTGATACTAAACTGGAAGCAACAGACTATTGCGAGCTACCGGGCGGTAAAGGAGGAAAGTTCAAATGGCCTACCCTCACCGAGCTCTACACGAAACTCTTCGGAAAAGCTTTCGATGAAGCCCACAACGCATCAGCCGATGTGGAGGCTACCACACGCGCTTTCCTTGAGCTCGTGCGTATAGGTGTTATCACGCCTTTCCAGCTTGGAAGGGATGTGGATTTTCTTCAAGAGTTCCAAGCGGCTAATAAGGAGACCATTCAGCTTATTGGATTGAACATTGAGCCGTATAGCCCTATCTCAGAACAAGATGTTAGTGCTGAAGATGTTGGCCCAGATCAAGAAATTGAAGCTGAACAACTGAAGAAAGCGAAAGGGGAATTTGCGCATCTGCATAACCATACCCAATTCTCTATCCTTCAATCGACCACGCATGTGGAGCAATTGGTGTTGCGCGCCAAGGAGATGGGAATGTCAGCCGTGGCCATCACCGATGATTGCAATATGTTCGGGGCATTTCATTTCACCAAGGCTGCGAAAGTGCATGGCATCAAAGGAATCGTGGGATGTGAATTAAACCTATGTAAGGATCACAGAAATAAATCTGAGAAGGACAATGGGAACCTGATCGTCCTTTTAGCCAAGAACAAAAAAGGATATCATAACCTGGCCAAGCTGAGCACAAAAGCTTTTGTGGATGGCTTCTATTATGTGCCCCGTATAGATCGTGATTTGCTGCTTCAGTACAAGGAAGATCTCATGGTCATCAGTGGTGGTATTTTCTCAGAAATTCCTGCCCTGATTCTGAATGTAGGTGAGCAACAGGCATTAGATGCTATGCTCTGGTACAAAGAACACTTCAAGGACGATTTCTATCTGGAGCTTTGCCGTCATGGACTTCAGGAAGAGGCAGTAGTGAATAAGCTCTTAATCCAATGGGCCAAGGAATATGACATCAAACTCATCGCTGCCAACAATACTTCGTATGCTTTGAAAGAAGATGCAATGGCGCATGACGTGTTGCTCTGCATAAAGGATGCACAGAATATAGTCACTCCTAAGAATTACAATTCTCGCACTTCACGCACAGAGCGTTTCGGTTTACCGAATGATGAGTTCTACATGAAGGATCAGGAGGAGATGAAGAAACTCTTCATGGATATTCCTGAGGCGATAGACAACATTCAAGAGGTGGTAGACAAGTGCGAAGCATACGACCTTGCGCATGAAGTCCTGCTTCCTAATTTCGATATCCCTACTGAATTCATAGATCCACTAGATGCAACGGACGGAGGCAAGCGTGGTGAAAATGCATACCTACGCCACCTTACCTATGAAGGCGCGAAAAAACGTTACCCGAAGCTTACGGATGAGATCAAAGAACGTCTAGATTTTGAGCTAGAGACCATTGAGAAAACTGGATATCCCGGGTACTTCTTGATTGTTCAGGATTTCACTGGACAAGCTAGAAAGATGGGCGTTTCTGTAGGCCCGGGAAGAGGATCGGCTGCTGGATCGGCAGTGGCGTATTGCACCTGGATCACGAATGTGGATCCCATAAAGTACGACTTGCTTTTCGAGCGTTTCTTGAATCCTGATCGTATCTCCCTTCCTGATATCGATATCGACTTCGATGACCGAGGTCGTGATAAGATCATAGAATGGGTGGTCAATAAATATGGGAGACAGCAAGTAGCACAAATCATCACTTACGGCACCATGGCTGCCAAGTCCTCAGTGCGAGATGCAGCACGTGTGATGGGACTTCCTTTAGGCGATGCAGATAAATTAGCCAAGCTCATTCCTGACCTTTCTTTGAAGAAGATCTTCAGCATGGATGAGAAAGAGTTGAAACAGAAACTGGGCGATCAATTTCCGAATGCTGATTCCTTGCGTACGACCTTGGGAGAAAACAGCGAATCATCTAGAACGCTCGATCAAGCGATTCGCGTAGAAGGCACCATACGCAATACGGGTGTGCACCCTTGTGGTGTCATCATCACTCCTACAGATATCAGCGACCTTATTCCGGTGACCACTGCGAAAGATTCTGATTTGCTTTTGACGCAGTTCGATAACTCAGTAGTAGAAAGTGCGGGATTGCTCAAGATGGATTTCTTGGGACTGAAGACCTTGACCATCATCAATGACGCCATAGATCTTATAGAAGACCGTCATAATATTCGCATTGACCCTGATGAGATTCCGCTTGATGATGAGAACACCTATCAGCTTTTCCAACATGGAAGAACAGTAGGGATTTTCCAATATGAATCTCTAGGAATGCAGAAGCACTTGCGCGATTTGAAGCCCGATTGTTTCGGAGACCTCATCGCCATGAACGCGTTGTATCGTCCAGGACCATTGGCCTACATCCCTGACTTTATCAAGCGTAAAAATGGTCAGCAAAAGGTAGTTTATGATCTTCCTGCGATGGAGGAATTTCTAAAAGACACTTACGGAATTACCGTCTACCAAGAGCAGGTTATGTTGCTCTCTCAGAAGCTCGCGAATTTCACGAAAGGTGAAGCCGATACCCTGCGTAAGGGTATGGGTAAAAAGCAGAAAGCTGTTATAGATAAGATGTGGCCGAAGTTCGTGGAAGGGTGCACGCAGAATGGTCATCCTGAAGAAGTGGTTGCTAAGATTTGGAAAGATTGGGAGGCCTTTGCTTCTTACGCTTTCAATAAATCTCACAGTACCTGTTATGCCTTGATTGCCTATCACACAGCGTACTTAAAAGCGAATTATCCTGCTGAGTTTATGGCCTCTGTATTAAGCAATAACTTGGACAATATTAAGAGTGTGACCTTCTTTATGGAGGAATGCAAAAACATGGCCGTGCGCGTTTTGGGCCCTGATGTGAATGAAAGCGGATACCGTTTCCGAGTGAATCCTAAAGGTGAAATTCGATTTGGGATGGGTGCGATTAAAGGTGTGGGTGAAGCGGCAGTGCAATATCTCGTTGAAGAACGAAAAGAGCATGGAAACTTTACTGATCCGTATGACTTGGTGAAGCGCATAGATCTGCGCAGTGCCAACAAGCGATGTTTAGAGCAAATGATTCTAGGTGGTGCTTGGGATAGCTTCGGTATTAAACGAAGTCAATATTTAGCAAAGCTAGGAGAAGGGCAAAGTTTCTTGGATGAACTTGCTCGTTTCGGGCAGGCTTTTCAGCAAGGAAGTGACGGTGCTCCTACTCTCTTTGCTGATACAGAGGAAATAGAATTAAAGCAACCTGTGCCTCCTGAAATGGTTCCTTGGGGTACCATGGAAGTTCTCCGCAAGGAAAAAGAAGCGATAGGAATTTACCTTTCAGGCCATCCATTAGATGATTACATCATAGAGCTTCGCTATTTCTCCAAAGGAAATCTAAGCCTACTTCAGAACATGGAGAAAGTGGTAAACAGAGAAATGGCTTTGGGCGGAATCTGTTCTGCCATAGAGCACAGAATAAGCAAGACAGGAAAACCTTGGGGCTCATTCACTATTGAGGATTATCAAGGAAATCACGAGTTTAGGCTTTTTGGTGAGACCTATTTGAAATATCGCCACATGATGGACGTAGATTTCTTCCTCTTCGTAAAAGGTGGTGTACGTGAGAAAAGCTGGAGAAATAAAGATGGTTCTGAAACGAAACGTCTCGAATTCGAAATAACGAACATAGAATTGCTGAGCGAGATTAGAGAGAAGATGGCCAAGAAGATTACTATAGATTTAGAGCTTGATGACCTCGATGATAAATTGCTCGACAATCTAAACAAGCTTCTTTCCAAGAACAAGAAAAAAGGGGGTTGCAGTATCAGATTCGAGGTGAGCGACAAGACCAATGACACGAAGATTGAATTGCCTTCGCGCTCCATCAAAGTAGAACCAAGCAACGACCTATTTGATAGTCTTCAAAAGATGAAGCAGCTTACCTATAAATTGAACTGAGTCCTGAAATGATCATTGCAAAAGGATTAAAGAAAGCTTATGCTACTCTAGAAGTGCTTAAGGGAGTGGATCTTCATGTGGAGAAAGGCGAAGTAATCAGCATCGTGGGTGCATCGGGTGCAGGTAAAACGACTTTATTGCAATTACTCGGCACGCTGGATCGCGCTGATTCAGGGCAAGTATCCATTGCAGGACAAGATGTGAGTACGATGAATGATAAAGCCCTCGCAGCCTTCCGAAATAAACATATCGGTTTCATCTTCCAGTTCCATCACCTCTTACCAGAGTTCACTGCCTTGGAGAATATATGTATACCTGCGTTCATCGCAAAACAGGATAAAGCCGAGGCTGAAGTAAGAGGAAAGTATCTGTTGGATATTCTAGGCCTGGCTGATCGTGCCGAGCATAAGCCTGCAGCACTTTCAGGAGGTGAGCAGCAACGTGTAGCAGTAGCTAGAGCCATGATGATGTCCCCAGATGTGATCTTCGCGGATGAACCATCTGGAAATCTAGATAGCGCGAATGCTCGTTCTCTGCATGAACTCTTCTTTGAGCTCAGAGACAAACATGGACAGACCTTTGTCATCGTAACTCATAACGAGGAATTGGCTGATATGGCCGATCGAAAGTTAGAGATGAAGGATGGAAGAATGCTCCACTAAATGGTGGGGGAAAAAGAAACCCCGACCTTGTGGATCGGGGTTTGTACCCAAATTTTTTATACGCTATATTAAGGTTTACATCTCTGCTCTGTTCAGAGTTACAGAAAGCTTACTTTATTTTTAATACTTCTGTATACCCTGTTTTTCTGACATTTACAAGTGAAAATACTTGTTCGATATCTTGAAGAACCCAATGATTTTCGTCAATTGCAGACAGTACTTCTCCTTCATACTTGAAGATCTTGCCCATCTGATCTCTGAAACTGGCCCTATATATTCGTTCCGTTTTTCCTGAGTGGGTAACATATACCTGAATCATACGCCCATAAGAGCCATGAAGTCGGCTGATCTCTTCACCAAGATTAGAACGATCCACATAATTATGTTCTCTGTAATGCAATGCTGTATTACCAATGAATACTTCACGCATGAAATACATATAGCCCTCTACCTTCATAGCTCGATAGTTCTGACCATTAATGCTGAAGCCAACGATATCAGTGGCTTTATAGGACTTCCATCCTTCACCTGGCGATTGAAAGCGAATTTTATTCAATAACCCGCCAAACATGCGCTTACCATATTTGATATCCCCTTGAAGAGTATCCATTTCGGTTGTCACCATGTAACTGGGGAAATCACTTGCCGTAGCGTGATTTACATTCCATTGGGCTGACAGGGACATCCCTGCGCCAATGAATAAGGCTGTGAGTAGATTCTTATCAAACATTTGTCTTAGGTTTTAACAAAAGAAGTGCACCCTTATGGATGCACTTCATTTTATCTGAGCTATTGAAATGTAAACTCCTTTCCTGATTCTCCGTCTTCACATCATTTCAATAAAACAGTCTCTTAAAATTCATTCTCTTTGGTTAGTGGCTTCAGAGGGTATTACGCACTAAATCCAAAGATGGTTTCATTTAACAATAATATATTTCTAGATATTTCATCCATAGTATTAACAAATATCTGAAATTCAGATACTTAACATAATTTATGATGCTAAAATTTCTTTGGCCAATTCCCCCGTTGTGATTCCCCAATCAAGGTGTTCCACCGCGAAACGGTGCATTTCCTCAGGATGATCCTGATTTTCTCTCATTCGAATGGCAAAATCGAAAACAGCCTGCATATCGATGATAGAATCATCATTAGGAATGTAGAGATAGAACTCTGCGGCTTCCGTACCTTCTATATCAGGCATAGTATTGCTCTGAATAAAAGGAAGCCCTCGACTGTAATAGTCCCTGCTCTTCAGATTCGTGGTCTCTTCAAAGTGAATGAGATAATTCTCCAGATTACTCACGCCCAGATCTACTTCATCTATCAAAGCATCTAATTCCTTGAAAGGCAATCTTCCTGTCAGACTAACAAAGGGTTTATCATATCGCTCTGGTTGCTTGTAAGCATTTCCGGTGATGTAGAGTTTGAACTTCAATTGAGGATAGGCTTCTATACTTCGCATAAGGCGTTCAATCCCAGCCCAACGTTGTTCCGTTGCACTTCCTTTCAAGAAAATAAGCTTCACCTCCTCTCCTGTTCTTTGCTTACTTGATCGCGCGGGCACCTGAGCTGTGTCTACTCCATCCCTATTATAAATGATGTTCATGGGCTTGGAAGATTCTCGTTGTATGATTCTTCCAAATTCTGGCGTGAAGGTTACTATACCCTTAAGTCTTGGGTAGAACTTTTTCATGAGACGTTTCTCCCTTCTCCAATACGTGAAGTATTCCCACCAGCCAAAAAAAGCACTTGCCCATGAATTATGCACGGTATACCTGCGCTCGCAATATCGCTCTCTGATTCTGTTGCTAGGCACATAGAGTAAGGTCTTGTGGGCAATGAATTCAAGCAGCTCTTCATAAGCTGGTCCATTTCCTATGTGACGCAAGAAGATGAAATCAAAATCCTTCGCTCTTTCTTTTAGCACAGAAAGCACGTGACTATAATTAAACTGAGAAAGATGATCAGCTTGAAAATAACGATGTACTCCTGTGTATTCAGGTAAGGGCATCAGGGTCAATTGATCATCAAGTTTCTCTTCTTCAGTGACCTTCTCTGTGAAGAAATAGCCGTGAGTATCAATGCCGGCCTCGTTCATTCCTCTTACTTGAGCTCTGGATTTCAGATGTATGCTGGTTACATTTCGGCTTCCACCCATGTAGATGTAGAGGAGCTTTTTACGTGTCATACATAGAGGCTTTCTATGTCCTCTCCTTGCACATATTGGTCATCAGAATAGTTGAGCAGAACTTGATCTTTCTTTTTCAAAGGAAGAACTGCATTCATATAACGCTTAGAAACAATGAGTATTTCAGCCCGTTCCACACATGCCTTCATTTCTTTAACCATTCTAAAGAGGTATGGAAAATCAACTCGTAGGTTTGACATTTCCAAATCATCATCACATATATCTATCTCGTAATCCTCTTGCTTCAAGATGTCCAAGACTCTTAGCATAGGGCTTTCTCTGAGATCATCAGAATCATTTTTAAAACTCAATCCGATAAAGGCTATCTTCTTTTTTCCTTTAGATTTAATCTGTTCCACCAATGATTGAATAAATGCATCGTTACTTTCAATCAGGCTAGGCAATAGCGCAAACTCGCGTTGAGACTTAGAAACTAAATATTGAAGTTCTCTTAAGTCCTTGGGCAAACAGGACCCTCCAAATGGAAGTCCTGGACGCAAGTATCGCGTAGAAATATTCAGCTTATCATCAGCTGTAAAAATGGCATGTGCATCTTTCACATCTACTCCATGTTCATGAGCCAAGGAGAAAATCTCATTGGCAAAAACAATCTTCAAAGCATGGAATGAATTATCGATGTACTTAGAATACTCAGCCGTGCGCAAGTCAGTTATGAAAGTAGGGCGTTCTTTATTCACATGAAGTAAATCCACAAGCTCTTGAACCTCATCTCCTTTTCTGGTTCCTAGCACGAAGCGACCGTAATCATAAAAGTCTCTTACGGCAGATCCTTCTCTCAGGAATTCAGGATAGAATACAGGGATGAGCTTTCCTTCCGTTTTATTCAAGTAGGTATTGAAGACCCGCTCTGTAGTTCCAGGAGGAACTGTACTTCTGCAAACGACATACTTGGTGTCTCCTTTTTTGATGTTCCTAGCAATGTCTTGGATTACATTATGCAGGTAATCTAGATTCACCTCTCCGTTAACCTTACTGGGTGTGCCTACACATGTGATGATAACATCAGCTTCTCTGATTAAGGCGTCAGGGTCGTCCATGGGAATAATGGTCCCATTTTTCACTCCTGCTGCAATGAGTTCATTCACTTGTGGTTCATTGATGGGACTACGTCCTTGCCTTACACGATCTACTTTTTGGGGCTTCACGTCATTACAAAGCACCGTATGACCCTGCTTCGATAGGCAAGCAACATTCACTATTCCAACATATCCAAGACCAAGGACTCCTATCTTCATGTATTCAATTCTAATGGCTCAATTGAGAAGCGCAAAGTTCTTAAAATATAGCTTTCATGCTAGTTCTGATAAAGTCTTCCTCTTCTTCCTGTGGTCATTCCCATTCCTTCAAGTCTTAATTCTTCATACAGTTGAATCTCTGTTTCCTTAAATAGCGGTTCCCCTATTGGCATGATGAGCTCTTTTCCCTCTTCTCTAGGGTCTTTAATATCTGCCGAAATGGGATAAGCATTCATCTCTGATGCTGGGTATGGATCTAGCATGGAGAGCACATCTTGGAGCTCTGCATCGGGCGAAAGCCATTCTTTTTCACGGCTTGAATCCAGAATCACAGGAGAGCGATGGTGGCCCACTGCTGCAGTAACTTCATTAGGCATAGTGGTGATGATGGCATACCCATGATGTACTTCACCTGTGCTCTTATCTGCCCATTCATCCCAAAGGCCAGCAAATGCAAAGGGCCTTTTCTTGTTTCTCAAATATACCAAATAAGGCTTGCTCAATTTCTCTTTTTCAGGTCCTTCAATAAAGGCATCGGCTATGATGAGGCATCGCTTTGAACGTATGCTATGCCTGAACATGGGCTTAAGGAAAATCTCCTTAGCTCCAGCATAGGTCATGTCATTCTCCTTGTTCTTATCTCCTTCAGCGCGTGCATTGAAGATGTATAGTTTCTTTTTAGACCAAAAAGGTGTATATCCGAAGATGTAGGATTGCAAGGTGTCAGGCTGAGCATCAGTGATGACCAATCCCTTGGATCCTGGTCCCAGATTAAAGCGTGGGAGGAAATCTATCAAACCCGGTTCGGCCTCGACTTGGAAGCGTTTCTCTACTTCTACGATCTTCGTTACGATGACATACCTTCCACACATGCTTCATTGATTAGTATTCATCCACTTCATAAGAGAATCCTTGGCTGACTTGTTTTGAATCAGGTCTAGATCTTTCATGCGACTCTTATGTGTTCCTCCTTCTACATTGAATCTCACACTGTTCGTACTTCCTGAAGGTATGAAACCTGTAGAAGACCAAGGATCTAGGCTACCCTGAATGAAAAT
>CALFHF010000259.1 GCA_937875855.1 uncultured Flavobacteriales bacterium | reverse complement strand
GATACTATGGAGATTAACAGGGATAACCTGGTACAGCAGTATCAAGGGAATTATAACCCCTATATACATTCTCCTGAGTTGCTGCCTCTAGCCTGGGGATTCACCACGTCACTGAGTGAGCAAAAGACCTTAGATTTTACGCTGTTTCCTATTCCGACTCATGATTGTTTAAGCATCCAAGTCCAATCCAGCATCCTTCAAGCCCATGCCTACAATCTCATAGGAGAAGCACAGGAGCTGCGCATAGAAGCTGGATCAATAGACATCTCATTCCTATCGCCAGGTGTCTATTCACTGCTTCTTTCTACAGAGGAAGGAGTTGGGGTAAGGAGGTTTGTGGTGGAGTAGAAATTCAAGGTTCAAGATTCCAGATTCCAAATTCAAGATTTCAGGTTCAAGGTTTTAACCGCAGATCGCACATGGCGCGCGAAGCAAGCGTTAGAAGCAGAGGTTTTTGCGCAGAGGGAAGAGGCCATCCAATCAGAAATCAGAAATTAAAGCCGTCAGGCTTAGAAATCAGAAATTAAAGAGGAGCTTTATTAAGCTGTTCTGCAATCTCTAACGCTTGCTTCGCGCAACTTCGCGATTCTTTGCGAATCTTAGCGGTATAACCTAATAGAGATATCACGAATTCCGTAATCTCAAAGGGTGTCCAAACCCAGGCATTCAAGATTCAAAGTTCAAAATTCAAGCTTAGAAATTAAAGCCGTCAGGCGCAGAAATCTCCCGCGAAGCGAATCTCAGAACCTCGAAATCCCAGAATCCCAGAATTTCAATTCATCATCGCAGCCGGCCCATAATCTCCTAGGCACAGCTGTTTCTGCTGGAGTAAGGTCATTTTGAATCGGTCATTGGCTTCACTGGCTAGGGTAGAAGTGACTTTGAGGAATAGGCCTTCGCTATGAAAGCTCCATGACGTGCCGTTCTGATAGAAAGCGAGACGGTAATAGGGGATGATAAGCCCATACGTCTCCAAGCGGGACCTGAACCGTATGATGATTCCTTGGGGTCGCAGTTCCACGTTGCAATAATTCAAATCAGCAGATACATCAAGCAACTCCTTGATGTCTGTACTGGCCTCATGAATCAAGAGTCTAGGGGAGCCTATTCCTTTCATACGCCAACGATCAAGCATACGAAAAGAAGGCCCCACCAGCGCTTCAATCTCCTTTTTCAAGGAAAGACTCATATAGCTCAGGTTCCTTAGCATTTCTTACTTCACTACAGCTAGCGCAGCTTCATAGTTAGGCTCTTGGCCTACTTCAGGAATAAGCTGCGTATAGGTCACTTTTCCTTGCTCGTCTAAAGCAACTACTGCACGGGCATGAAGTCCCATGAATCCGCCATCAGCAATAAGAACTCCATAGGCTGTGCCAAAATCATTGTTCTTGTATTCAGCAAGCATGATGACATTCTCCAGTCCTTCAGCAGCACAGAAACGCTTCTGAGCAAAAGGAAGGTCGCGAGATATGCAGGCTACTACGGTGTTATTCAGGGCGCTGGCTTCAGCATTGAATTTTCTAGAAGACATAGCGCATATGCCTGTATCCACGCTAGGGAAGATGTTTAGGATGACTTTTTTGCCTTTCCATTCGCTGAGGCTAAGCTCGCTCATGTCGTTTTTAGTGAGTGTGAAGGCTGGGGCTGCGCTGCCTACTGCTGGCAATTCTCCTACGGTCTTGCAGGGTTTTCCCCCGAGTGTGATGTTCGCCATGATTGTTTTTATGTTTTGGACAAAAATATAGTTTAGATCATGCCTCGGCTGTCTGGTGTCAGTATTTGGTAGCTTCAGCTTAAATTGTGATTTTAGCGATCTTCAATCTAAAAACCTATGCGTGCCGAACAATTAACCTTTGATGCCCTAGTGAGTCAACTAGGAGAGTATCAATACATACAATTCGCTGCCATACCCATGATTACCTTGGTGGCTTTAGAATGGACACTCACTTTCATTAAGAAAAAGGACTATTACGATAGCTTCGATACCATCACGGCTACGTTCATAGGGTTAGTGAATGTGGCCATGTCAGCCGCATTGAAAGTCTTCACCTTCGGTCTCATCTTGTTCTTCTATAACCTAGTTCCTTGGAGCATACCTAATATATGGTGGGGATATGTGCTCTGTATATTGACGCTTGATCTTCTGCGTTATTGGGCGCACAGGGTGGCACATGAGAACAGGTTCTGGTGGGCGACCCATGTCACGCATCACAGTTCTGAGAAATATAATTGGTCAGTAGCCTTTCGTCTGGGTTGGACACAACACATCAAGATTATCTTTTTCATACCCATCGCACTTATGGGCTTTGACCCAATGGTATTCTTCATTTGCCATCAGCTAGAGGTGCTGTATCAATTCTGGATCCATACGGAATACATTAAAAAGCTTCCAGCGCCTATAGAGTACATCTTCACTACGCCCAGCCACCACAGGGTACACCACGCGAGAAACGATCATTATTTGGATAAGAATTATGGGTCAACGCTAATCATCTGGGACCGCATGTTTGGGACCTTTAAGGCTGAGGATGAAAGACCAGATTATGGAATCACTAAGCCCGTGAATTCCTATAATCCCGTCACCTTGAATTTCCACGAATGGGCTGATATTTTCAGAGATGTGCGCAAAAGCAGAAGCCTCAAAGAGGCCTACGCGATGACCTTCACCCGCCCTTCAAAGCTTGAAGCGGTTAAGGAATTCTATAGAGCACATCATGCCGAGGCAGATCCTGCAGTCAAGGTAAAAGGTTAGGCTGCGGCAAGCAATTCCTTCAAGAGGATACGCTTGGTGATAGGCAAGAAGGTCTCGTTATGCGGGACATTCAAGATAGAATGGAAACGATAAATCGCAGGAACCGGAAGGTCCTTATGCTCGCTCCTTAATTCTGATTTAAGATTGTTCAACCCATCAAACGGGCTCAAGGTCAAATTCTTGACGTGCGTAGAGGTGATGGTTCTGAAGGTCTCATCAGGTCGTTCAATATTAGAGAGGTCATATCGATACACGCTGGCATCGCCTTTCTCCTCCGAAGTCAGGATGAAATAACCTTCTTTATTGTACAAAGGCAATACCCCAAGAGTCTCCATGCGAATATGCTCTTCAATAACTTCATAGATTTCACGCCCTTCATAGATGGCGTCCTCGAGTTGAGGCATAGCGTATTGCACGATATCACTGAGAACGGCCATGAGTTCATGGTTCTTGGATATCTTCTCATACATGATCTTCATAGCCTTGATGTCTATACCGCTCATCTCTACAGGAAGATTTTCATCCAAGAGTTCCTTGGACTCGATATAATGCATCAAATTTCTGTAGTGGAAAATAAGATCAGAGAGTTCTGGAAAGAGACACAGATTATTGAATTGTTTTTTCACCCTTTGGAGGTAACCTAGAAGTACGTACTTCTTATATTCAAAATCTATCAAGTAATCCGTTAACCAATCATGTTTTAATGTCCCCATCTCTGTTCGTTTTCAATAGCTTCATCCACCTTTACGAGGCAAACGAAGGATGGGTTACGAGATCAGGAGGAGAAGGTGTGGTTTATCAAGTAGGGCAGGGCTTCTGGGCCTATGCATAGAATAAGGTCGAGCACACTCAGTCCTGGGAAAAAAGGTTGACGATCGGTAAAAACTTGGATATAGGTCTCACACTCAAGGAAGTGATGCTTATAGCGCCCTCTGTGGTCTTCCCCATAGGTGCTTTCTATGTAGGATTCGCTGAAACGTAATGGGATAGGGCATTTCAAGAAACCACAGATCATCTCATGGGCGGCTTGATTTAAATCAATGAGCAATTCGAAGTCCTGGCTAAAGAATGTCTTCAGTTCCATTTCATAATACATGAGAAAAGGAGAAGCTCCGTAGGCTGATTTGATGGCCTTCCAATGATTGCTTTGCCAATCTTCCTTCGCGCTCAGGCGTATTTCCTTCAGCGTTTCTTTCTCTCCTGATTTATGGAGCACGGGAGCTGTGAGGGAGAATCTTCCTTGGGCGTCACAGAGGTACATGCGATTACGGCAGCTCTGTTTCTGATAATGTTCATGCACATCTATCCAAGCATCTGTAGATAGAAGCTGGGCGTAATGATCTATATTCCCGAAATAGGGAAGGGTCAGGATGACTTCTTCCACGCTGGCCATCAGTCTACACCTTTGAACATGCGAGACCAGCGTATCTTGCTAAATCCTGAAAGTTCTTTGTCCAATGAAAGCCAAACGAAGGATGGTCTTCCCACCACATGGTCTTCAGGAACGAAGCCCCAGTAGCGAGAATCTAAGGAGTTATGGCGGTTATCACCCATCATCCAGTAATAGTCTAACTTGAAGGTATAGGAATCGGCCACTTCGCCATTGATGAAGATCTTGCCATCCTTTACATACACTTCATTGCTCTCATAGCTACGTATAGCACGCAAATACAGCGGAAGGTTCTTGGTATTCAAGTCTATCTTCATTCCCTTGGCAGGAATCAGTAGCGGCCCGAAGTTGTCTCTGGACCAATCGTATTGCGGGTCATTAGGAAAGACACTCCAGACGGGTGCCCACGCAAGTCCTTTGGAATCCCAGGCTATATAGATGGTATCTATAATGCCTTGGGTGGACAAGTCTGCAGCTTGCTGCTCATTCAATGTAATCTCCACGTTCATTCCAGAACCACGCAGGTCAGAGTAGTTAATGCCAAAGTCATTCTTCCATTTATCTTGTACAGCTTTGGTAATGCCTGCATTGGTGCGCACCGTATACGTAAACTGAAGACCTGGAATATCGCGCAGTGGTGCTCCGTCTATGGTGAGTTGTCCGTTCACGATCTCTAGGGTATTCCCTGGAAGACCTACGCAGCGTTTCACATAGTTCTCCTTTTTGTCCTTTGGGCGCACAGAGATGGTTGCTCTGGGGTTGTTCAATAAATTCTTTCGGGCAAAGTCATCGTACTTCTTCGTGTCAGCGAGGTAATTCTCATGAGATCCAGCCGCTTGCAGGCCTATCTGACGAATGTATTGGTACCATGAAGTCACTTCATCCTCTACGATCACGGTATCGCCCAAGGGATAATTGAAGACCACAGCGTCAGTCAATTCTACATTAGACCAGCCTGGAAGACGGTAATAGTCTAGGTTTTGCCAATCAAGATAACTTGGAATGTTCAAGATGGGTAAGGTGTGATGTACCAATGGAAAAGAAAGGGGCGTTTCAGGAAGCTTGGCCCCATAACGGGCCTTGCTTACGAAGAGGTAATCACCCACCAGCATGGATTTCTCCATGGAAGGCGTTGGAATAGTGAAGGCTTCAAAGACAAATGTCCTGATGATAAAGGCGGCTATAATCGCGAAGAGCAAGGCATCAGACCATTCACGGGCGTTGCTTTTTCTTCCTGTCCAATCAATGTTTCCGGTGTATTTGACCTCATCAGAGAAGGCCATTTTAGGAAAGAGATAGAACGGAGCGACTATGGCAAGGAGTGTATTCACGAAGCCTCTTTGTCCAAAGGACCAGGCCATCTGAACGTTCATGATGACCAGCATGAGGAACTGTACTCCTGGGATGATGAGAATCAATATCCAATACCAAGGACGGTCTGTGACTTTCTGCCAAATAAAGAAGTTATACCCCGGCACGAATCCGGTCCAGCTGGGTTGACCTGCTTTCTTGAATAGCATCCAAAGGGAAGCGAAATAGGCAATGAGGGTGGCAATAAGAACGATAACAGGAATGCTCATAAGGAGGTCTTGAGGATCAATGTGGGGTTAAAATGTCTTTCATGGTAAATACGCCCTTATGTGAAGGTAACCAGGAGGCTGCAAGGATGGCGCCATGCGCAAAACCTTTACGGTTCTTGGCTTCATGGCTCAGGGAGAGACAATCTATATCGCTCTCATATTTCACGATATGTGTGCCTGGAACTTCAGGAAGGCGGTGGGAAGTGATGGGTAATACTTCAGGTTCATGGTCTCCGTGGTGGTCTGTGGCCCATCGGTTTAGGAAAACTTGGGATTCCAGAATGCCTTGAGCAGCAGTGATAGCGGTTCCGCTTGGGCTGTCTTTCTTCTCGGTATGATGGGTCTCCTCTATATGTACTTTATAGTCTCTGTACTTAGACATGACTTGCGCTAACTGCCTGTTCATCTCAAAGAAGATGTTCACGCCAAGGCTGAAATTGCTAGCATGAAAGAATGAACCATCATACTCCTTGACCTTGTCTTTCACCTTTTCTAGATGCTCATGCCATCCCGTGGTCCCTGTGACAAAGGGGATTTTATTGAGCAAGGCACGTTCTAGATTTTCCAGCATAGCATCAGGCTGGGTGAATTCTATGAGAACATCGGCTTCTTTCCACTCTGAATCAGGGGAATTAGCAATAAATGCGATAGAATGACCAAGGGTTTTCGCTTCCACCTCTATCAGGCGTCCCATCTTGCCATATCCTACAATACCTATATTCATGATGAAGCTAAGTTAGAAGTTGAGGCTAAGTTGAATGCCCGTAGTGTTTCTATTGGCAAAATCAATGTATGGAAGGACGCTCAGGCTGAGGTCACGGTCTACATCGAAGTAGAACAGGTGTGCGTCCACGTTAGCATCTAGGATCTGTAGACCATATACAACGCCTATAGCGATATAGCTCAGGTCACGCCAGTTCTTGCGCTGGTCTATAATGGTATTGAGCAAGGTTCCATTGAATCCGGTCTCATTCACAGTATTCGGGTCATCATCCTGAAGTGCGATGAGATTCTTCTTGTAATAACGTATGTCTTTCAGGTTCCGATCAAGGTAATAGATGCTCAGTCCAATACCTCCATAGACTATGGGAAGCTTCCAGTATTTCTTATTGTAAACCTGCCCAGCACCGGGTAGGGCAAGGCTTAAGAGGGTCGCTTTTCTAGGAGAATGAAAGTATGAAGTATCGCTTTCAGATGATTGAGCCATCATATTGAAGCTCAATAGTATAAGAACGATGCTTATTCCTATCCGCATGAATTATTAGATGTCCAATACGTGAGCGATTCTGCGCATATCCTCTTCATCATCGAAAGGGATAGTGATGCTTCCTTTTCCTTTAGTATCTACTTTCAAGGAGATGTGTCTTCCTATCAGTTCAGAGAGGCTGCTTTTGAAACGTTGCTGCTCAAAAGTCATGGCTCTTCTGCCTGGACTTTTTGGCGGAGTGGCCTTCGCTTCAGGAGCTTTGGCCATAGCCTCCACATCTCGAACAGAAAGACCTTCGTCAAGTATGCGCTTGTAAGCCTTCACTTGGAGTTTCTCATTGTCCAATGAAAGTAGGGCACGGGCATGGCCCATTCCGAGTTTTTTCGTCTGCAGTCCTTGCTGAATCTCAGCTGGGAGCTTCAATAGACGCAGGTAATTCGTGATAGTAGACCTCTTTTTGCCCACCTTGATGCTTAACTGCTCCTGGGTAAGGCTACATTCTTCTATCAATCGCTGATAGGAGACCCCTACTTCTACTGGATTCAGGTTCTCACGCTGAATGTTCTCCACGAGCGCCATCTCGAGCATAGCCTGATCATCAGCTAGTCTGATATAGCAGGGAATTTCCTTAAGGCCAGCAATTTGCGAAGCTCTGAATCTGCGCTCTCCAGAGATCAGTTGATAGGTACCACGACCCATCTTTCTTACCGTTAAAGGCTGAATGATTCCATGCTGGCGTATACTGCCAGCGAGTTCCATCAAGGCTTCCTTATCGAACTCGGTGCGAGGTTGGAAAGGATTGGCCTCTATCTTATCTATGGTCAACTTGCTGATGCTATCCACGGGCTCAGATGCAGCGCCATTAGCACTACCTGGCATCATGATATCAGTTTCAGCATTTTCTAAAAGGGCACTAAGGCCTCTTCCTAAAGCGGGTTTCTTACTCATTGTCGTCAAATGCTATCATCCTGTCCTGCTCGGTGAGCTTGGTGAGCTTGTTCTTCTGCAAGATTTCACGGGCTAAATTAAGATAGTTCACAGCTCCCTTGCTAGAAGCATCGTGCATTATTATGCTCTGACCGTGACTTGGAGCTTCACCAAGCGTAGTATTCCTATGAATAACCGTATCGAAAACCAACTGCTGGAAGTGCATTTTCACTTCTTCTACTACCTGATTAGCCAAGCGAAGACGGGTGTCATACATGGTCAACAAGATACCTTCTATGCTTAAATCTTCATTTAATCTAGACTGCACTATCTTGATGGTATTCAAGAGTTTACCTAATCCTTCAAGAGCGAAATATTCACACTGTACGGGCACGATGACGGAGTCAGCAGCACAGAGGCTATTCACCGTGATAAGGCCCAAAGAAGGGCTACAATCGATGATGATGAAATCATATTTATCACGAATGTCCTTGATGGCTTTACGCATCTGGAATTCGCGTTCCTCGAGATTGATCATTTCTATCTCAGCACCTACTAGGTCGATGTTGGAAGGAATGATATCAAGGTTTGGGTTCTCGGTGGCAGTGATGATTTCTTGAGCACGCACTGAGCCTATGACACAGTCATAAATACTGTATTGCACGCTGCGAGGATCCAGACCAAGTCCTGAGGTACTATTCGCCTGTGGATCTGCATCGATGAGGAGGGTCTTATGCTCCAGTACACCAAGGGCAGCAGCCAGATTAATGGCCGAAGTGGTCTTGCCTACTCCTCCTTTTTGATTTGCTATTGCTATTACTTTTCCCATAATCTTTCAGAGATTCTTCTTTAAAACGTTGTTTTCTCACCTATTGGCATGAGGATGAGCTCTTTTCCTTTGTCTGCAAAGGCTTTTTTCGCTTTTTCATGATCTATCCTCAAGGGAGTATAGGTATCATAATGCATCCCAATTATTTTATCACATTGGATCAGTTCACTTGCAATGGCAGCATCTTCATATCCCATGGTATATACATCACCTATGGGAAGAAAGGCCAGTGTGATCTGGTTATACCTGCCTAGGAGTTCCATGTCCATAGTCAATGAGGTATCGCCAGCATAATAAAGTTCCTTGCCTTCGATGTTCAGTACGAATCCCCCTGGATTTCCGCCTGGATTTCCGTCAGGCATGGTGCTTGAATGCACCGCATTCACAAATTTAAGCCAGCCAAAATCAGTATTGAATGTTCCGCCATGGTTCATTCCATGGGTATTCCCGACACCTTGACCTTCTAACCAAGAAACCACCTCATAGGCGGCATACACCTCACACCCGGTCCGTTTGGCAATAGAGACAGCATCGAGGACATGGTCACTGTGACCATGGCTGATGAGCATATGCGTACAATTCACTTTCTCAGGAGAGAGCGTGCTCAAAGGATTGCCAGAAATGAATGGATCGAAGAGGACTTGGTGCCCGCCTGAAGAGATCAGGAAGGTACTGTGTCCAAGGTACGTGACATCCATAGGGTTCTTTCGTGTTTTCTAGGTCTTAACAAAAATGACCATTTTCGCCCGCAATTGAAGGCCGCGTTCCTTGGAATCAATGGTCTTTATACACAGTCAATGTTAACTCAGCACAGCCATGATCACCGTCATTAGTTCTACCAATCGCTTAGGAAGCAATACGCTCAAAGTGGCTAAGGCCTATCTTGAAATCCTTGAAAATCAAGGCGCTGAGTGTCAGTTAATGGATTTATGTGGACTACCGAGAGACATCGCTTTCACTGAATTATATGGTCAACGCTCAGACTCTTTTCAACAGAACTTCATCTCTTTGGTTGAAAAATCAGAGAAATATGTTTTCGTAATCCCCGAGTATAACGGAGGATTTCCGGGTATCCTCAAACTTTTCATAGACGCTATACCACCTAAGTCATGGAATAATAAGAAAGCGGGGCTAGTCGGATTGTCCAACGGTGCCGCTGGAGCGTTAAGAGCTATGGATCAATTCAGCAATGTGCTCAACTACCTGAAAGTAGATGTTATAAGTGATAAGCCTAAGCTTTCTGCCATAGATTCAGCCTTGAACGAACAAGGAAAAGTGAACCACGAAGGCTATTTCAAAAGGTTGGAGGCGCATGCTGAAAAGATGATGGGATTCTGAAATTCTGAGGTACTGGAGATTCTTGTTTTTAGAAAGCAAATCAAAATTTGGAATCTATTTTCAGTATTCCATCAACTTACTCAACTCTGTTTTTCCAAGAAGTTTCTTTTCTCTGGATGTTCTAGTCTCTTTCACGAGTCGAATTTCGCCATCTGACAATTCTATTCCTCTGATATCATCATCAGCGAAGGAACAGCAGCCTGTGTTGAAATAGAAAGGCTTAGGAGGTAGCATCTTCATGGGCTCTCCTCCAGCGGAGATGACTATCATAAGCAGCTCACGCAACCTTTGTACTTTTCTTTTAGTGTCTTCATTAGGTTTCATTTCTAGCTCAAGTTCGAGAAACTGAATCTCTTCTCGCATCTTGTCGGCATGTGTATAAGACATGAATACGGGCTGATGTTTATGTCTGCAAGTGAGGCCTTTATTGCGTTGGTCAGCCCAGCGGGCTTCTGAGGAAATCAGGGGAATGCGCTTGGCCATGCGCTTGGTGGTATTTAAGGCATCATTAATACCTTCTTCTTGATTTCGCATGGAATGTTCAAAGATATCCGAGAAAAAAAAGTCTGCGACCTTTCATCTTCAAGGAAAATAGTGCCTACTTCAAGCTTTATTATAATTTCATGAGCTCAGCGCTACTCGCATCCGTCATATTCGGTTATTTTTTGATACTAATCATAGTGTCCAGGCTTACTTCGAAAGAAGAAGTGAATAGCTCCTTTTTCTTAGGCAAGCGGAATACACATTGGGGAATCATTGCCTTCGGAATGGTGGGGGCCTCATTAAGTGGAGTGACATTTATCTCAGTTCCAGGCTGGGTGGGAGCTAGTCATTTCTCCTATATGCAAATGGTCGTGGGCTACATTGTAGGCTATGTGCTCATCGCTGCAGTATTGTTGCCTTTGTATTATCGCTTGCAACTAACGTCCATTTACAGCTATCTGAAAGGGCGTTTCGGGAACTACACCTACAAGACAGGAGCTTTTTATTTCTTAGTATCCAGAATCATTGGCTCCGCGTTTCGTCTATTCTTAGTGGCCATTGTCTTCGAACATTTCGTGTTCAAAGGAAATCTAGATTTCATCTGGATTGTCTTGATCACCATTGGCCTTATTTGGATATATACAGCCAAGGGAGGCATGAGCACCATTATCTGGACTGATGCCTTACAGACCATCTGCATGTTGGCTGCCGTTATTCTCTCCTTCGTAGCTATCAGTTCTGAATTGGGAATGAGCATAAGTGAAGCTGTTGTGAAGATTAAAGACAGCGAGTATTCCCAATGGTTTTATTGGGGAGAGGATGCAGGAACGAAGCATTTCCTTTCTCAATTTTTCTCAGGAGCCGCGATAGCCTTGGTGATGACAGGCCTCGATCAAGACATGATGCAGAAGAATCTTTCATGTAAAAATCTGAAAGACGCACAGAAGAATGTCATCAGCTTAAGTATCGTTCTGGTCTTTGTGAATCTGCTCTTTCTTTCGCTAGGAGCTTTGCTCTTCATTTATGCTGACGAGACGGGAATGGTTCTTCCTGAAAAAGCAGATCTTATGTTCCCAACCATTGCGCTAGAGAGTGGCTTGGGCTTGGCCATTGGACTTTTCTTTATTGTAGGACTCATAGCTTCAGCTTATTCCAGTGCTGACTCGGCTTTAACGGCATTGACCACTTCGTTTTACGTAGATGTTCTTGACGAAAAAGGAAAGGACGGAGAGGAGCAGAAGAAGATTCGCAGACGAGTGCATCTCGGGATGTCCATTGCGTTGGCATTGGTCATCTGGCTATTTAAATTGATTAATAATGAGAGCGTGGTCAAAGAACTCTTCACTATAGCTGGCTATACCTACGGGCCTTTGCTTGGTCTTTATGCTTTTGGCTTATTTACCAAGTTCAAGGTGCGAGATAAATGGGTTCCTGTGGTCTGCATTGCAGCGCCCATTCTTTGCTTCCTTTTAAAGACCTATGTTTATCCATTTGGGTTTGAACTACTCTTGGTCAATGGAGCACTCACTTTCATTGGACTATCCACGCTCATAACAGGAGAACGGATCGAAGTGAACGAGCTTAAAAGCGCATGAAGCTTTCAGATTACCATAAAAACTTTCTGACCTTGCTTTCGGGCAATGGTCTCGCGCAGGTCATTCCATTTGCTATTGGGCCCATACTCTCGCGCTTATATACGCCAGAGGAATTCGGGTCCTATTCTAATTTCATGGCCATCATGGGACTCTTTGTCATCGTGGCATGTGGCCGAATGGAATTAGCCATCATGCTGCCTCAACTAAAGGAGGATGCTTTGGATGTAGTGAGGAAGGCATTGTTTTATTTGAAATGGATCCTCTTAATATCATTAGGATGCGGACTCTTTTTGTCAGATACCCTAAGCCAGCTTTTTGAATCTCCAGATATCAAAGGATATTTATTCATGCTTCCCATCTTCGTTCTAATCAATGGAATCTATCTGATTGCATACAACTGGCTTGTGCGCATGAGCAAGTACAAGATGCTGGCCAGCTCTAATATCGTAATGGCTGCAGTGATGGCGGTGGTTAATGTGGGAATGGGTTTCATGGGGTTCGGAGTAGCAGGATTAATCCTTGCGAACTTGATTGGAATGGCCACCTTGCTGGTAATGTTTCACAAGACCATCGCAGAACTCTGGAAAGGAGTGAAGGCAAGAAAGGGAATGCCTTTAACGGAAGTATCTACACGTTATCGAGACTTTCCCAGAGTGAATATGGCCCATGCATTCTTCGATGTGGCTAATCAGCAATTTCTTTTCAATCTTATATTCACCTCACTTTTCGGAGTGATGGCTATGGGATTCTATGCGCTCTCAGCAAGATATGTTCGCGCACCTATTCGCTCTTTTAATGCAAGTATTGCGCAGGTGTATTACAGCGAGGCTTCAGCACTCGTGCGAGAAGGAAAAGCGTTTTCGCATCTCATGCTGCGCTCGGTGCGCACCATGTTGGTGTTTGCCATTCCATTCTTGGTTGTTCTGCTTTTGTTCGCTCCTGACTTGTTCTCCTGGTTCTTCGGGGAGGAGTGGCATGAAGCGGGATTGTATGCGAGAGCATTATCCCCAGCCATTTGCAGCCAATTCTTGGTTTCTCCTGTGAGTATGACTCCTATCATCTGTTCAAGGCAAAAATCATTCTTCATCTGGAGTGTTTCTATTCAAGTAAGTGCTTTGGTATTGATTTGGTTCTTAGGTTCACAACTCTCATGGACAGTAATGGATTGCCTGTGGTCCTATTCGGTATTGATCTCTTTGTTCTCTTTCGCCACATTGGCGTGGTTCTATCAGATCTCATCAAAGAACATCAAGGCTTATGAATAAGTTGCGCATAGGCCTCATAGGGATGCCGTTCTACACGGCAAGGTTGGAGAAAGAGCTTAAGGGTTTTGATCCACTCATGCAGGTCAAGTCGTTCAATACCTATACGAGTTTAGTTGGCAAACTGCATTATTCCATCACGGTCCCTAGCTTAGATGTGATCTTCTCTGTGAATGGAGATAACAGAAAGAGCCGCGCTTTTTCTTGGGCCAAGAACAATCACGTACGCCTCATCATGAACTGGTCAGGAACGGATGTACTTACATGTATTGAGAATTTCAAAAGGGGAGAAGTAGATCAGGAATTAGTTGATTATGCGGAGCATACCTGCCAATGTTCATGGATTCAAGAGGAGCTGAAAACCATTCGAATAAAGGCCAAAATCATTCAGT
>CALFHF010000258.1 GCA_937875855.1 uncultured Flavobacteriales bacterium | reverse complement strand
ACTTGAACTGGAAGCATCTAAGGAAGAAAGTATGGATGAGATTTTCCGAATGCAGAAATCTGAAGCCAACCTGCAATTCTCGAAATTTGTGGAACGTAATTACGAGGATTGGGTAAATGGAATAGGAGATGATATTCCGCTTATGTCTCATAATCTGTTCAAGACAAAAGTGGCTCCTCTGGTCAAAGAAGGAAAAACATATATGGTGCTCATAGATAATCTGCGCTTTGATCAGTGGAAGAGTATCAGCCCATTGCTCAGCGAGCTTTATCGCATTGAACAAGAAGAAATCTATTACAGTATTCTACCTACCGCAACACAATACAGTCGTAATGCTATCTTCTCAGGCCTGATGCCGGATGCTATGGAGAAATTAAACCCTGATATCTGGGTCAATGATGAAGACGAAGGTGGAAAGAACATGCACGAAGAAGAATTTCTTCAGAAGCAACTTAAGCGTCTTGGACTAGAGAAAAAAGTCTCTTATAATAAGATTACGAACATGAACGCTGGAAAGAAATTAGTAGAGAATTTCTCCAATCTCCAGAACAATGACCTGAATGTCATCGTTTATAATTTCGTAGATATGCTTTCCCATGCACGTACTGATATGGAGGTGATTCGCGAGCTAGCTGATGACGAATCAGCGTATCGCTCTTTGACCATGTCTTGGTTCGAACATTCTCCGCTAAAGAACATTTTTCAAAAAATAGCTGAGACTGGTTGCCCCCTCATTATCACTACTGATCACGGAACGGTACATGTGAAAAATCCAGTAAAAGTAGTGGGCGATAAGAACACAAACAGTAATTTGAGATACAAGCGCGGCAAGAACTTGAACTATGACCCTAAAGAAGTTTACGAAGTGAAGGATCCTCTTAAAGCCCATCTTCCAAGGCAACATATGAGCACGCGCTTCATCTTTGCTAAGGGAAGTGACTTCTTTGCTTATCCGAACAACTATAATCACTACGTGAGATATTACAAGGACACCTTCCAACATGGAGGAATTTCCTTAGAAGAGATGTTGATTCCAGTCATTCAATTGAAGCCGCTTTGATATGGAACTTCGAGCTTCTTGCATAGAAGAGATGCGCCCTATAGCAATGGAACTCTGTTTACGCATGAAAAGTCAGCCCATCGTGCTTCTGGAAGGGCCTATGGGTAGTGGGAAGACCACTTTGGTCAGCTTAATTATGGAAGCGTCCGGAGTGAAGGCTGAAGTGAGTAGCCCCACCTATTCCATTGTTCAGCAATATGACTTTCCTTCAGGGAAATTCTTTCATTTCGATTTGTATCGTTTGAAAGATCAGGATGAATTACTTGATATAGGATTCGAGGAATACTTGGACTCTGGTCATCCTTGCCTGATAGAATGGCCCCAATTAGCTGAAGGGTTACTCCCTGACAATGTGCTGTATGTCAGTCTATTGGTTGAAAATGAGACCAGAATAGTGCATATAGCAGACTAGTTCCATAGGTCAAAAGGATCTAAGCCGTATCTTTAGGAACGTCAAAAAAGACCAAGATGCAGACCAGTGCTAAATCCATGCGAGACATCGCCCAAGAGGGTATGTTGATGCCTCAAGAAGAGATGTTGGAAGTGGGCCGAAAGAAGAGTTCTCTCTTCATCGGTATACCTAAAGAGACTTCATTCCAAGAGAATCGGGTAGCCCTGACTCCTCAAGCCACCGCTTTATTAGTGAACAACGGTCACCGTGTCGTGATTCAGCGAAGTGCTGGCCTAAAGGCAAATTACACCGATCACGAATACAGTGAAGCAGGTGCAGTGGTGGGTGACATCAAAGAAGTCTTTGAAGCAGATATCATCTTGAAAATTGCTCCGCCTACTGAGGTGGAGATAGATCTGATGCATCAAGGACAGACCTTGATGAGCGCTTTGCAGCTTAATCTGCAGCTCAAGACCACCCTGCTAAAACTCATTGAAAAAAGGATTACAGCTATTGCTTGGGATTTCATCCAAGACGATGACGGCATCTATCCTACAGTGCGCACCATGGGTGAGATAGCGGGAAACACCGCAATCCTCATAGCTGCAGAGTGCCTGAGTAATATGAATGATGGCGTGGGTCTCATGTTCGGTGGTATAGCTGGTGTGAAGCCCAGTGAAGTAGTGATTCTAGGGGCCGGAACTGTAGGAGAATATGCGGCTAGAGCTGCCATAGGTCTGGGTGCATCAGTAAAAGTTTTCGACTCTTCTATCTCCCGTCTTAGGCGGTTGCAGGATAATGTAGGCTTTAGAGTTTATACGAGTGTCATGGAGCCTGATGTGATGTCAGAGTGCCTCAGTACAGCTGATGTTGTGATAGGAGCTATTCGTTCTAGTCGAGGACGCACACCTGTTGTCGTTTCGGAAGTTATGGTAGAGAAAATGAAGAAAGGTGCCGTGATTGTGGATGTAAGTATTGACAGAGGAGGATGCTTTGAGACCTCTAAAGTGACAGATCATGAACGCCCTACCTATGTGAAGCATGACGTGATTCATTACTGTGTCCCCAACATCGCTTCTCGAGTATCTAGAACTGCATCTAAAGCGCTGAGCAACATCTTCAGTCCTATAGTTCTTGAAATGGCCGATATGGGTGGATGCAAGAGCCTAATCAAGCATGATCCTGGCTTCAGAAATGGAGTTTATCTCTATCAAGGCATGTTGACTTCTGAGTTACTCGGAGAGATCTTCGGATTGCCGTGTAAAGACATTGACTTACTCATAGCCGCATTCTGATATGAACTTCAAACAAAGACTAGTCAGATATCTCATGGGCATTATGATAGGCATCATCCTGTCAGGATTTTTCTTCAAGGACAGATTAAGTCTCTTTACTTCCTGGTTGCCAGGGAACAGAATTATAGATCGGCTTCAGCAAAGTTCTTGGTTAATCTCTGGTCATGATGCCTGTGTGCTCAGCTGTCATAAATTGGACGTAGAAAAACTCAAAACGGCCTTACGTGAGGCCAAAGTAGATTTTAGTAATAGTCAGACTCATGGGCCTATCAAAGAATATGAGCTGAGCCTATTCCATGCCCCCAATATCTTGGATATGCGTTTCAGCGTGAACGATTCTATGGCCAGCATGATTAAACTGGAAAGTGCACTGTCCTGTGACTGTCCTGAATGAATAGCTCGGTCACTATAGAAGACAGTTGGAAAGAAGCATTGAGAGAGGAATTCGCGAAGGACTATTTCAAAGAGCTTAGCGAATTCGTAAAGTCTATCTATTCATATAAGACTTGCTATCCTAGCGGTAAGAAAATCTTCAGCGCTTTTGATTCCTGTCCGTTGAACAAAGTGAAGGTGGTTATTCTTGGGCAAGACCCATATCATGGCCCAGGACAAGCAAATGGTCTCTGTTTTTCAGTTGATGCCGGTACAGCCTTACCTCCTTCTTTACAGAATGTTTACAAAGAACTTCGTGCTGATTTAGGTCAACATCCTCCTGCTAACGGGGATCTTTCTCATTGGGCCAAGCAAGGAGTATTACTCTTGAACAGTACCTTAACGGTGACAGCCCATGAAGCAGGCTCTCATCAGAAGAAAGGCTGGGAAACCTTCACTGATGCTGTAATTCAGAAGGTAAATACTGATTGTGAACAGGTCGTCTTTATACTATGGGGAAGCTCTGCTCAGAAGAAAGGATTTCATGTGGATAGCGTGAGACATAAAATAATTAGCTCAGCCCATCCTTCACCTCTGTCAGCGTACCGTGGCTTCTTTGGGAGCAAGCCTTTCAGTCAGACAAATCAGTTTTTGACTGCCAAAGGAAAGAAGCCCATAGCTTGGTAGAAACAGAGGTCCCCACTCTGTTTCCATAGCGAGGTTCCCATCTGTTAGTTTGTAATTTCTTTTAGTCTAGTAGGACCTTTCTGGTCATCTGTTGGGTCGCGCTAGTCATATTGATGATGTAGATACCTTTTCCAAGGTCTCCCTTATCTAGGCTGAAATAGTTCAAGCCGGAGACCAGAGCAATGGTGCTCTTTCTCATCACCTGCTTACCGCTCATATCATAGAGCTCAATATCAAATGATTCATTAGAACCTGAACTGACAACCAAATCAAGCATTGGACTAGCTTCTAATGAAGTTGCGGCAATAATCTCAACCCCTACTCCATCACAATCGCTTACGATAGGGTCAAAGGTCTCTGACGCTCCGTTAAAATCAGTCTGAGTTAATCTATAGTAGGTAATTCCTGAAAATGGATTGTAATCAGTAGACTTATAAGTCAGTTCTGAGCTGCTGTTACCTGCACCTTGAATCATATCAAATGCTTCCCAAATGATGCCATCCTCAGAACGCTCTAAAGTGAAGTAGTCATTATTTATCTCAGAAGCAGTAACCCATGTGAGGTCTACCTTATCTGACCCCTGACAATTCGCATAGAAACGGGTTAATGTTATAGGTAGTGGTGTTGCTCCATTTGAAATCGCCCATGAGCGGAAGAAGTTCGTATTCGCAATTGGGCCTACTTGAATGAAAGTCAGAGGTCCAGCAGCAAGTGGTGTATTCGTAACTGGCGGGATATAATCCATCCAAGCACCTCCACCAGCATAAGCGTCAGAGTTAAATCTTTGCAAAACGATATTAAATGCCCCAATAGGAATACCATCAAGTTCAGATGGATCAAAATTTATGGCTAATTGAGAAAGACTTGGCTTTGTAGTATAAACTGGATCAATAATCCAAAAACGGTCAGCTGTAGTGTTACTTGTGGTCTCAGGACCGCCAGGGAAGTGACTCAAATGCGAAACGTCTGTTGGCCAAACACTATTAGAAGCGTTAGTGTGATACGTTGCGAAGTTGATATGTCCTGCTGCATCACCTGCCGCAGAAATCGTAACGCTTGGAGCCACATAGCGGGCTGTAGTAGGATAGATGAAAGGAACATTATACGTTCCTGTCGCGTTCTTTATATTCCACTTCACTATATTGAACTCACTTTCAGATCGGATAGCTGGTCCTCCAAACGCTCCGAAATCTGTTATAGCATTGCTGTTCTGATTGTCAATGACAACATACATTTTGTTCGCAGATGTACCATTGTACATAGCCAACCCTATATTTCCATCGAACACCATCCTAGCTTGACTAAAGCTTGTTAGAGAGACGAGAATGAATAAGAGTGTTCCGAGTATGCTTTTCATCATAAAGCTTTCTTTTGAGATGGTCTAAACGATTGATAATCAGTCTTTTTTACCCATGAAAAAAGGATGACTCCAACAAATATACTTAAAATCCGATCTGCTTGCCAAGTCCTGATCCGCAGAAATAAGACGTACCTTAATACGAATAGTTGCCGCTATACTTCTACAAACTATTTTCTTTGTGAACAATGCATGAACTTAAATTCGATTTAGCACTGTTTTTACAGTCTCGGGGTAGAGGGAGAGATCTCTATGCTCTTGGGGCTCAGGATGTGCTCTGCATTTATCCCGGTGAAACCGATGTTTGGCAACGTATGCAAAGCTTTATTGACACCCAAAAAGGTAAGCATGTTTTCTTCCTGCTTTCCTATGAGCTTAAGGATTACATCGAGAAGCTCCAATCCAATAACACTGTATTTATTCCTTGCCCTTTGGTCCTTCTCTTCAGCGCTTCTATAGTGCTTGAGTGTGAAGACAATCAATGGACTTGCCTCGAAAATCAAGGCAATTTGGATATAGAGAGTTCCATGGGATATGTGACTGACCAAGCTCCATGCTCCTCTAAAGAATTCCAAAGAAAAAACTCAAGTCCAAAGTGCCTTTCAAAAGAATCCTACCTGACCTCACTTCATCAGATTAAAGCACACATTCAGGCAGGAGACATCTATGAGATGAATTTCTGCCAAGAATTTACCTTGGAAGAAGTCAATCTGGATCCTAGGCAAACCTATAGTGAGCTGCTCGATCTTACTAACGCCCCCTATTCTTGTTTTCTTAAGTTCAAGAATCTACATCTGCTATGTGCAAGCCCTGAAAGCTATTTGGAAAAGAAAAGGACCACTCTCCAGTCAAGCCCTATCAAAGGCACCCGCAAAAGGCATATTGACCCCGTTTTAGATGCACAAGCGAAGACCGAATTAAAGGCAGATCCAAAAGAACGTGCTGAGAACATTATGATCTGTGACTTGGTGCGCAATGACCTATCCCGTATCGCTCTGAAAAATAGTGTTCAGGTAAAGGAACTCTGTGAGGTATACAGCTTTGATACCGTACATCAGATGATCAGCACCATTTCTTGCGAGATTCCGGCTACTCTACCTATAACAGATCTCTTCCAAGCTACTTTCCCCATGGGATCCATGACAGGAGCACCTAAAGTGCGTGCTATGGAACTCATAGAGGAGTATGAGAATTTCAGGCGTGGTTGGTTCTCAGGAAGTGTGGGCTTCATCTCCCCTAATGGAGACATGAAAAGCAACGTAATCATACGCAGTATACTCTATGACAGCTTGACTAAAAAAGCCAGCTTAGCTGCTGGTGGTGCTATCACTGCCCTATCAGACCCCGAGGATGAGTATGAAGAATCTTTATTGAAAGCTGAAGCAATGAAGAATGCGCTTCTTAGTACCATAACCCCTGTTAAGACTCGCTCTTCGCAGGAAGACTGACTAAGAAACTGCTGCCTTTTCCTACCTCTGTCCTAAACCAAATCTCCCCACCACTCAGCTCCACGATGTTCTTGCACATGGCCAGCCCTAGTCCTGTTCCAGTACTCTTCGTTGTGAAGTTAGGCTCAAAGATTTTTTCCCGCATCTCTATTGGAATCCCTACACCATTGTCCTTTACCTCTATGATGTATTGGTAGCCTTTAAATGACAACAACACCTTGACCCTTCCCTCTTGATTCTCAGGAATACTTTGCACCGCATTCTTAATCAGATTCATAAAGAGGCGAGTAATCTGGTCCTTGTCAGCCCATATACTTTGAGCTTGCTTCAACTCACTCCCAAAACTAACGTCAGCCAATGGGTCGTTCTCGAATAAATCTACGACTTGATTTAAAACCAATAACAAATCAAAACGCTCCGCATTCAAGGTCGGCATCTTAGCGAAGTCTGAGAAGGCGGTTGCAATGCCTGAAAGCGTATCTATTTGCTCAATGAGCATGTCTGTGCTGCGCTTGAACCGCACGTCCCAGTCAGGTCCTTTATCTTCTAGGCTTTTCTGAAGATACTGTATGCTAAGCTTCATGGGCGTTAGCGGATTCTTGATCTCATGAGCTACCTGCTTGGCCATCTCTCGCCAGGCGCTTTCTCGCTCGCTTTTAGCTAGTAACTCTGCATTCTCTTGGAGTTCCTGTACCTTGCTGTTATAGGCTGCTACTAGGCTTGAAATTTCATCTGTCCCTTCATATTCTATAGGTCGATTCGTAGCCCCTAGTTTCACTTGAGCTAAGTTATCTCGGAGCAGTTGTAATGGATATGTCAGCCAGCTAGAGACCATTACACCAATGATAATTGAAATGATGAAGAGCAGGATAAGCACATTCACCACAGCTACCAAGAACTCACTCAATTCATTTTCTAGCTCCCCTTGTTTAGCGAAATAGGGCAAATTCAGATAGGCCACTATGCGGTTTTCTGCATCCATGAAGGGGACATAGGCCGAGAGGTATTTCAATCCTCCAATCATCTCTTCATGCACAAACAAGGTCTCTCCATAACGCATCTTCGTATAGGCCTCCGCATCCATAAGTTCAGAGCTGATGCCTTTATTGAAAAGTGCTTCTCTTGAAGTAGCCATCAAGTTCCCTTTCAGATCATAAAGATTGATATCAGAGAAGAATACCTTGGAGAACTTAGACAGATATTCAGATAGCTTTTGAGGGTCTGTGAGGGCTTGTTCCTTTTGGATTTTCTGGCTCAATTCTATCAAAACAGAATCCACCTTCTCTCCGAGTATTCTCTGATTCTTGGCAATATTCTGACTGATGATATATGAATAAGCTCCTATCCCGAAAATGGAAAGGGATCCCAATACCATGGAGACGACCAAGACCTGCACTTTACTTTGTAATCCACTGGCTCCCAGGCTTATATCCCATATAAAATAGGTGAACATCATCCCCAACCCCATCAATAATCCAAGAAAAAAAATCAAGTAGGTGAACGTGGTGAGCGTGTCTATCCAGCTCTCATCAGGTCTGGAAATCAGATAGGTGTATTCTCCTCTTGTAAATTCAACAATCCTCTGTCCATTCTCTCTGAATAATCTTCCTTGCGGCTGCTCCGCTTCTAAGAAGGAAGCATCTAGATGCATAGGGAAACTATGCTCCCCGAACTGATCCATCAGTTTACTGTCAATATAATAGGCCATAGAATACCTATTTAAAGCTTGTCCAATGACGGAGGTTCCTTCTTGCAAAAGTTCAGGAAATCCTAATTCCTCAGGAAATACATTGAGTTTGAAACCAACATATAGCGTGTCAGCAGCAACGGTATCTGCTGCGAAACGCATGATATAGTTTAATCCAGGCTCAAATCCTGTGGCCCAGAAAAGCCCCAATCTATCTTGACTTTCAATCAATTCCTTTGGAAGACTTTGAACATCAGGTCGTAGAATTTCCAACTCGTATTTTGACCAATAATCTCCTAGGTGATCTTCTCTCAGTAAATCCAGAACACGCTCCTTCCCCACTTGACCTTCTCTCATGAGATTCCAAATCATAGGGTCCTTACTCAGCTTATCTTCAGCTTGAATAAAAAGATTCTCCGCCATTTCATCTTTAGTTTCCATGAGGCGTTCGGCCACCAACCCTAAGAATCTATTCTCCTTTCTACCTAATTCTTTTTCCAATGCCAATGAAGCATAGAGCGCTAATACACTCAAAGCAATCAAAGAACGCAGTGCCAATGAAGAACGAAACTTCATTCCTCTGTTCAAGAAAACTACTAAGAGCAATGCCTGCGCCCAGAGCACTTTTACCATATCGACCATAGCTATGCTGTGGCCCAATAAAATGGATACTCCTATTAGCAAGAAAAAGAAGAGCACGGGCTTGAAAGAACGGAGGTCCTTCATCCATGTGACAAGCAGTCGTACGAGTACCCATGCAGAGAACAGGAGGAATGAAATAGCCAGTAAGGCCATGAGACTTGCGATGTCCCAATGAAACAAGTCTGTGACGTCTAATACCACATTTGAATCTTGAATCACTAACCTGATGAGATAGTCAATGACGCGAGCAATAAGTATAAAGACCATCGAACCGATGATAATATTAATCCATCTCGCTCTCCATTTATTCAGATAATTTGAAGTGCCCAATTCATTCGAAATAGCCAAGAACATTGCACTGAAAAAACAGAAATGAGCAAGTGATGGAAATAGTCTATTCGAAGCAAAGACAGCTGGGTCAAAGATTTTATAGCTATCCAGACCTTCTATGCTCCAAAAGTGTAGAACAAGAAAGACAGAGATAATAGAACCTATAGCCAGGAGAAAGTAGAAGGGCCAACCTTTCATTGCTGATTTGTAGGTCTTGAACATGAGATGAATTCCCATGAAGATCAACCCTAGAATACTTAACACAAAGAGCATTACCTGACTTGAAGCGGGTTGATGCGCACTGTCTCCCTTTAGGTAGAAGAGTTCCTCCCCATCCAGCCCCTTGATAGGGCTCATAGACTGCTGAGGCGTAAAGGAAATTTCAATTCCCTTATGCACTGAGAATCTGGGATTAAATTCACTTTTCAAGTATTTGTTCTGATACTTGTATTCATGCTTCAGGAGTATCAGTCCAAAGTATTCTCTTCCTTGATAAGACCTTGATCTAAGGATGTACCAGCCATTTCCCAGAAGCAAACATGGCCCTGAGTTCTTCCAGTCAGGTAAGGATGAGATGTCAGGAACGGCATTGTCAGACCAAAGCGAAAGACTGTCACTGGCATAGACATATATGGATGTTCCTTTTTCTTTCCAATTTCCTCGCTCCCGTTCCATATATGTGGGCAGATACATGGGGTCCATGCTCTGCAGCACATCGAAGCTCTTCTCTAGCTCTTGCTCAGCAAAGATGAGCTCTTCCTGAAGCAGGCTGGAACATCGCGCTAGGTTATCTCCTTCGCTGTCCCTTCTCATTAGGAAACTAGAAAGGAGCCATATCACCAAGCAGATTGACCAGAGATAAAAGGACTTTCGGATGGAATCGGGTAAATTATTGAACATGTGCCTTGCGCATAGCTATGTCCAAAGAACGACAATCTAGCGCGAATCCTATGTCCGCATTGAACAGGATATCCAATGCACTATTGGATAAAGCTTAGCTTATAAATGAAAATGAATTGGGCTTATGAAAGCGCCTCTGCTCCTCCTACAATCTCTAGGATCTCTCCAGTGATAGATGCTTGTCTCGCCTTGTTATAGGTTAATTTGAGGTCTTTTAATAGATCTCCAGCGTTATCCGTGGCTTTGTGCATAGCGGTCATACGAGCTCCGTGCTCACCCGCGTGTGAGTCCAGTAAAGCCTTGTAGAATTGAATTCTCAAAGACTTTGGAATAAGGTCTTTTACGATTTCCTCTTTGCTTGGTTCGAAGAGATAATCCACATTTCCTGTCACTTCTACTTCGCTCTCAGGAGCAAGTACAGGAAGGAATTGCTCGGTCATAACTATCTGGCTGGCTGCGTTCTTGAAGCTGTTATAGAACAAGATTACCTGATCGTATTCTCCTTTTACGAAGTGTGCCATCACCTCTGTTGCTATATCTGATACATAGCTGAAGTTCAGGTTGTCATAAACTTCAGAGTGCATAGACGCAAAGCTCGGATTCTTCACCTTACCAGATTTTTTCAAGGCGTCATTAGCCTTCTTTCCTAGGGTGAGGTATTCTACTTCAACCCCTGGATTTAGAGCTATCCATCGCTGGCTAGCTTTAATCACATTGGCATTGAATGCTCCGGCCAAACCTCTATTAGAAGCGATAGTGACTAAGAGTGCTTTTTTCACCTCTCGCTCCTGTGAATAAAGGTTTTCTGAGGAATCAAGGCTTGAGCTCAAGTTAGAGAGAATCTCCTGAAGCTTCAAAGCATATGGACGCATACGTGTGATGGCATCCTGTGCTCTACGAAGCTTGGCAGCAGAAACCATCTTCATTGCTGAAGTGATCTGCTGAGTAGATTGTACCGATTTGATTCGGACTCTTATTTCCTTGAGATTGGCCACTTTACTTTACATATTTTGAAGAAAGGTCAGCAGCTACTTTTTCAATAGTAGATGTGATGGTGTCATCCAATTTACCTTTACCAAGTGCGTCTAACACATCTTTATGACTGTTCTCCATCACCATGAGGAAATCCTTCTCGAATTCCTGAATCTTATTCACAGGTACATTCTTCAAGAGACCTTTAGTTCCGCAATAGATGATTGCAGTCTGCTGTTCCACACGTAATGGTGAGTTCAGTCCCTGCTTCAAAATCTCTACGTTTCTAGATCCTTTTCCGATGACCGAAAGCGTAGCTGCATCCAAATCTGACCCGAATTTAGCGAAGGCCTCTAGCTCACGGTATTGAGCTTGGTCAAGTTTCAATGTCCCAGAAACTTTCTTCATGGACTTGATTTGTGCGTTTCCTCCAACACGGGATACTGAAATACCTACGTTAATCGCTGGTCTCACTCCAGAAAGGAACAAGTTTGACTCTAAGAAGATCTGTCCATCAGTGATAGAAATCACGTTGGTAGGAATATATGCTGATACGTCACCTGCTTGAGTCTCAATAATAGGCAATGCAGTTAATGATCCACCTCCTTTTACTTTTCCTTTCAGAGAAGCAGGAAGGTCATTCATCTGTTGTGCTATAGAATCTGTTGCGTTAATCTTCGCAGCACGCTCTAGCAGCCTAGAGTGAAGATAGAAGACGTCACCCGGATACGCCTCACGTCCTGGTGGTCTTCTCAAAAGCAAAGAAACCTCACGGTATGCTACTGCTTGTTTGGATAAGTCATCATATACAATCAATGCTGGTCTTCCCGTGTCACGGAAATACTCACCTATGGATGCTCCTGCGAATGGTGCGTAAAACTGCATAGGCGCAGGGTCTGAAGCGTTCGCAGCTACAATCACCGTATAGGCCATAGCTCCGTTCTTCTCTAAGGTGTTTACCACCTGGGCCACTGTACTTCCTTTCTGCCCTATAGCAACATAAATGCAAAATACAGGCTCTCCTTTGTCGTAAAATTCTTTTTGGTTGATGATGGTGTCAATACACACTGAAGTCTTTCCAGTCTGACGGTCACCAATGACCAACTCACGCTGACCACGTCCCACTGGGATCATGGAGTCAATCGCTTTAATTCCTGTCTGAAGGGGCTCATTCACCGGCTGACGGAAGATTACACCAGGTGCTTTACGTTCTAATGGCATCTCGAATGTCTCTCCTTGGATAGGTCCTTTTCCATCCATAGGAACTCCTAGCGTATCCACTACACGACCAAGCATCCCTTCACCTACATTGATGGAGGCAATACGCCCGGTACGCTTCGCTTTGTCTCCTTCCTTGATCCCTTGAGAAGAACCGAGCAAAACTGCTCCTACGTTATCTTCTTCCAAGTTCAATACGATTGCCTGAAGACCATTATCGAATTCGATAAGCTCTCCTGAAAGCACATTGGACATGCCATATAGACGAACGATACCATCTCCAACTTGAAGAACGGTACCTATTTCCTCCATGGAGGCCTCGGTAGAGACTCCGGCTAATTGTTCTCTGAGAATCGCTGATACTTCAGCTGGTTTAACTTCTGCCATTTTACTATACCATTAATGTAGGCTATTAGGCCTACTATGCATTGTTTCTTATCAATTGAGCCTTATAGGCTCTCAATTTTCCTGCGACACTATGGTCGATTTGCATGTCCCCAATACGGATGATGATGCCACCTATGATAGATGGATCCAAGCGTTCAATCAGCTCTACTTCTTTATTGTCCACTTCGCGAATGATGCGCTGGACTTCCTCTCTCTGCTGCGCTGTCAATGGTTCAACAGAAACCACCTCGGCTCTGACGATTCCCTTAATCAACATGTATTGCTTCTCGAATTCAATGGCCATGTTATCGATCAGAGATTCCCTTTTCTTTTTGATCAAAAGGTCCAAGAACTTCATGCTCACCTCACCTATTTTCCCAGCAAAGATAGCCTGAAGGACTTTCTCCTTCTGCTCTGACTTCACGATAGGACTATCGAGCATCAATCGAAGATCTCTGTTTTCTTGAACGGTGTTATCGATGAGAACCATATCCTCATGCACACCTTCCAATTGTCCTTTCTCTTGAGCTAGGACGATCAGTGCTTTCGCGTATCTAGATGCTACTTGTGAGGCGCCCATCGAATCAGCTTAGATTAATCTCTTTCACCAACGTGTCTACAAGAGCTGTTTGCTCCTTGCTGTCACTCAACTTCTGTCTGACCACTTTCTCAGCGATCTCCAAAGAGATGGAAGCTACTTGATTCTTAAGCTCGTTCATGGCAGCCTTTTTCTCAAGGCTAATGTCCTCAATTGCTTTCGCAACGATGGCATCGGCCTTGGTCTTAGCTTCATTCTCGGCTCCAGAGATGATCTTATCCTTGATCTCTTTGGCTTCCTTGAGCATAGCATCTCTTTCAGAACGCGCCTCTTTTAAAAGGTCTTCGTTACTGGCTTTGAGCTTGGCTATCTCTTCTTTGGCCTCTTTTGCAGCTTTCAATGCTGAATCGATGCTTTCCTCTCTCGCTGACAATGCAGCAAGAATAGGCTTCCATGCATACTTCTTCAAAAGAAGAAGCACGACTATGAAAGACAGCATCATCCAAAAAAGCAGACCTATATCGGGTGTGACTAGACTCATTGTGTGAATGTTAATCTATAAAAACAGATGCAGTTTCTCTGCACCTCGTGTTGAGGAAGGCGATTAAGCCAATCCTACGATGAAGCCAAGAGCCAAAGCTCCGAAAGCAGCTCCTTCTACGAGTGCAGCAGCAAGGATCATGTTGGAGGCTATGTCTCCTTTGACCTCTGGCTGACGTGCGATAGACTCTAGGGCACTACCACCAATACGTCCGATACCAACACCTGCACCAAGTGCAGCGATACCAGCTCCGATTACAGCTCCAGCCTTTGCTACAGCAGGATCAAGAAGTACAGTCAGGAATTCCATGTTATTTGTTGTTTTTGTAATAATTGTTCGTGTTATCCTTAATGGTGTCCATCATCTACAACTGCCATTCCAAAATAGATGGCTGATAATAATGTGAACACATAAGCTTGTATGGCTCCTACAAGAAGCTCTAGTATATTCAATAGCAAGGTGAAGAGCACCGAAGGTACTGCTACTCCAAGACCTACCCCGGTAGAAGTCTCACCGAACATGAAGATCAGACTGAAGAATACCAATAGGACGATGTGCCCTGCAGTGATATTCGCGAAGAGTCGAATCACAAGTACGATAGGCTTCAAGAACATCCCCATTATTTCAATAGGGGTGACGATTAACAATACTGGCAAAGGCACTCCGGGCATAGCAAAGATGTGTCTCCAGTAATGTCCATTTCCATTGATGGTAGTAATAACGAATGTGAATAAGGCTAATACGATAGGCACAGCCACATTCCCTGTTACGTTCGCACCAAAGGGAGCCAATGGAATGAGTCCCATAATATTATTGATCCAGATAAAGAAGAAGATCGTCAAGAGGTAAGGCATGAACTTAGCATACTTCTTCTCACCTATAGCTGGCTTTGCCACCTCATCTCTTACAAATAGGATAATAGGCTCTATGAAACTTTGAAGTCCTTTAGGCGCTTGACCTTCACGCTTCTTATACGACTTAGCTACAGAAATCATGATAAGCAAGAGCAATATCACACTTATCATAATGGCCAATGCATTCTTAGTAACAGAAAAGTCATACATAGAGGCAGTGCGGTCTTCATTGATAGAACCATCTGCATTCATTGCAGCTATCTTCCCTTTGAAATAAGCCTTACCGCTAAGTGCGATTACTTCATGGCTCAACAGGCCGTATCCCGCATAAGTATCCTGTCCATGATGAAAAGCGGAGGATAAGAAGGCCTTGACCCCTTCACCTGACTGGTAAATGATTACAGGAAGCGGCATTGTCACAGGATTGTCGTGAGACCCCCAGAAATGCAATTCATGGGAATCACCAATGTGCTCCATGATCATCTCTCCTGGCTTGAATCCTACATGATTGTCATGGCCTGCTTCAGCGCCATGCTCTTCATGCACACCAGCTTCCTGGCTGTGAACCTCATCAGTAGCGTGATCCGTATGGTCTTCCTGAGCAGACAGCGCAAATGAGCTTCCTAAAAAGAAAAACCCCACCAGAAGGAGGCGGGTCACTGAGAATATGCTGTTCGTTCTATTGGTCAAAAGACGTGGATTTACCCCTGTTCGTTTTCGCGATGCAAAAGTATTGATTCAGAGTCAATAAAAAAACATTGGAACGTATATTTCTTAGAAGGTCTTAAAACGAACTCAACATAAAGCTCATCTACTTGTATTTCAAGTATTTATCACTTTTTTACTTCCTTCATTAATCGCAAAAGCGAGTAGAGAGCTATACCTACGCCTATCAGTGCGCCTATGACCGTGTAGGTCTGTGAAGTAGAATCGCCTTGTTGATCGGCATAATACCCTATCCCGACTCCCAATCCCAAAATGGCCAATAACTGCAGGCCCATACCCGAATATCTGGCTAGGATTCTGAGTCCTTCATATTTATCGGTTTCCTTAGAACTCATTTCGTCCTGAGCTGGGCTGACAAGAATATGGCCTCAAAGAAAATGTATAAAATATAGACCACCACGAAGATGGCGCCTAATTCCATAATGGGAATCTCAGGATATACTTTAATGGAGATGAACAACAATGCTGCCCCCAGCAACAATCGAAGCATGGAGCCTCCGAGATAGGTGTTAATCAGTTTCTGATAGCGCTGAGCTTCAGCTTTCATCAATTTCTTATGGAACAGATATGAGAATCCCCCGAAGAATAATGGTGTGGCTAGAGAAAACCCCAATGAGGAGTGTAACCATCCTACCTCACTTGCCACCATAAGTAGGACAATAACAGCCACAGTAAGAAGAGCCAATGACTTTGGGAAAGATTTCTGAAGTTCCAGGCTCATCCTGTGACTGCAGTCATGTCAGGCTTTCTGATCTGTGGCTCTTGGATATTCATGTTTCTCTTGTCCTGGGATTGACCCAAGTTGCATGAACAGCTCAATCTTGACCCCTCTTCAACGCTCATACGCTGGAATAGCGCTTTTCCTTCAATGACTGAAGTAGCTTTCAGGCTTAAAAGGCCTTTCACCTCTATCTCACCATTGAAATGTCCTTCGATGTCAGCGTCCTTGCAGACCACTATACCTTTGACTTTTCCTTTGGCTCCAATGATGAGTCTCCCTTCAATGCGAATATTGCCGGTCACTTCACCATCTATCCTAAAATTTCCTGGAGAAACTATTTCTCCATTGAGGGATGTTCCCTCTACGATGTTGTTCACCTTTGAATTCAAAGGTGTTTCTGAATTATTCCTTGCCATGCGCTTTCCTATCATTTCAAGTAGTTAGTTTCAAAGAATTCCAAGTAGCCTTCAATGTCTTTCGACTTAAATAGCGTTGCGAAATTCTTTGATGTAATGATAAAAGTCTCAAATCCTGATTCATTGATCTCAGAGAGAATATTCTTCTCACTGATAAATGCATTTAGATAAGACATTCCTTTTTCCTTAGATGCGAATGTACGAACCAAGAGGATCTGCGAGTCTGCATCAATAAAACTGTTGGTCACCTTAAGTGGCTCAGAGCGAAAAAACTCAGAGTTGAAATCAGCGACTTTCACCTTGTACTCGCTCATCGTACTTCCCTTATTAGGAATCAGCATAGCAAAGTAATGGTCCATGTCATCCTTGGCCACATAATCTCCTTTGGGCTTATCTTCTTTGACCTCTATTTCTTCTTTTTCATCGATGCCCGTGCTGTCAGAAACAGCTTCTGCTATGCTGCCACTTTGCAGTATTCCTAGCAACCTTTTAGCTTCTATTTCCTCCTCTGTACCTGGGTGCTTTCTTACAATCTCTTGCAAGGCAGAGATAAAATTAGGCCTGTCTTTCTTCCCAGCTATCGCCATTGCCCTAAGAAGATGATACTTAGCAATGTACCTATTCATAGGCTGGTTATTCATCACGTCCAAGCAGGCCACTAGAACCTCTGTATAATCACGCTGACGGTATAGCCTGAATATGCCTTCATAGGCTTCCATCTCTTCAAGTCGTTTCTTCTCGTGATTGGCTGTGTATTCAGGATCATTAATGAGTTTCGCGAATTCACTCTCTGGGAAATCTTCAGTAATCAGGGCTTTATAGTATGCTGATGTACTCCTAGAATCTGAAGGGAAATAGTTCCCCTTCTCTTCTTTTTTCAAATAGAGTCTATAGAGCTGATAGTAGGCCCTTTGCTCGAATTTGCTTCCAGGTAACCTTACCGTCATTTCCTCGAACGTCTCTATGGCATTGTCTGTATCACCAAGATTGTCCTTGTATATCTTCCCTATCTCGAACATGGAATTCGCGATGGTGTCATTGGAAGACTTCATCGCTTCCTCTGTCAATGGCAGTCCGGCCTTAAGTTCTTCGTAGGTCGCTATCTTACTCTCCTCTCCCGGTGCTCCCTCCTTTGGCTCTTCTCCAGTTTCTGAAGAATTATCCGAGAGATCCATAATCTGGGTCTTGTCCTTTCTTCTCCAATTATCCTTTCTAGAACGCTGACCATATTTGGCCTTGAACTCAGCAAAACCTATACTCTTTGATGCTTCATTATAGAAGTACCATTTTCCAGAATTATTCCCTCTCCCGCTTCTGTTGTCAGCCTGTATCTGGTTGAGGTTCTGCTTAGCTTCAAACTCACTGAGAAGAACTTCTTGCTCCTGACGTTTTTTATCAGCTTCCTCATCTCGCAGTTGCTTGATAATGCTGTAGATTTTCTTATCCATATCATGCTCATCAAGCATGGCTATGGTCTGCACACTATCTTCATGATAGACGATATCCAAGTGAAAAACCAGTTCTCCTAAACTTTCCTTAGTGGCCTTGATCACTTCATAATTTGGGTACTCAGCAGGAAGATAGGTGATGGTGGAATCATAATAGGAACTAGCCACAGTGTACTGGCGTTCCTCAAAGTAGATCTCAGCAAGACGCAAGAATGACTTTCCCTTTTGTTTAGGATTATTCACGCTGCTCTTTGCGCTCTTATGCAGCATGTCTATTCCTTCATCGACATGATGCTCTGCGAATTCTACCTCAGCTAGCGCATAGTAAATTTGATCTCTGAATTCAGCATACTTCTCATCGCGAAGCATTTTATTTAGTTGCGACCGAATGGCCTCGCTATCAGATCTTGAATCAAAGGCTAAGGCTTGGTTAATCTGCGCATAGAACTTCATGTCATAGTCAGGATTCATCTTGACTACGTCTGCATATCGTCTCACTGCTTTTTGTGATTCTCCTGTTAAGGCATAGAGCTGGGCCAATAAGAACATCTGGCGGGCCTCTCTTTCCTTTTTTTTCGTCACTTCCTGAGCTGACTTCAGCTTATCAATAGCATTCTTATAGTCACCTTGGGACATGTAAAGATTAGTATAGACCTCATAATAGGTCTGTCCCATTCCTTTAGGCCAATCTGATTTCACTTCATCTAACTTCTCAAGAATACTGGTGGCACGAGTGTACTTTTTCTGCTCTATGGCCACTCTAGCTAGCCAAAGTTCGGCTTCATGTCTTATCTGCTCGGTCTTGTATTGCTTCGTGACGTACTTGAATGTCTCTTCAGCTTCAAGGAAATTTCGTTTGTAGAAATTAGCTATCCCAACGAGCAAATACGAATCGTCAATCCACTGATTATACTCCTTCTTCTTAATGAGCATAGAGTGCCTATTGATTACACGGCTGCACTTTTCAATGCCCTTATCCATCGCAGGAAAAAGACCTGGTGCTTCTTGTTCATTAGGAAAAATGATCAATGGAAGCGGCTTCTCCCAATCCTCAGTCCTACCTTCTTCAAAGGATAGAATGGATTCCTTCATGCCTTCTCTTGCATTGAAATACCCATTAAAATGGGTTGTGGTTCCGTGGTAGGATCGACTTACAAAATTGTTCTTCTCCTTATTGCAGGAGACCACAAGAAGGCTTATTCCTAGTAAAAGGAAAGAGAGGGTGATATGTGAACGAAAAGAAGTCAAGTATCTAAAGCTGACCTTGTATAACAAGATTCACGCGAAATTATTTCAATTTATCGGGAAAAAGGTTAAAAAATCACGATTATGGCTCAATTTACCTTGATATCTTCTCTCAAGGCCTATCTTCGTCTTATGGCAACTTCCAAAGGAGACCGCAGTTTACTTGACCGTATGCGGGATAAATACCGTCTCATCATCGTTGATGATGAGACCTATGAAGAGCGCACTTCCTTCAAGCTTTCTAGGCTTAATGTTCTTACAGTCATAGCTAGTGCAAGTCTTCTTATTTCTGTCATCCTTCTTTCTATTGTGATTTACACTCCTGCCAAGGAGCTTATTCCTGGTTATTCTGATGCTAATGCTAAGCGGGAAGCTAAAAGAGCCCTAGAACGAGCAGATGAAATGGAAGAAGATCTCTATAAAAAAGACCTTTATCTCCAAAACGTACTTCGTGTACTTAAAGGAGAAGTGAGCCCCACTGAACTGGAGTCCAGCACCCTTCCTGAAGTGCCTGAAAATCAGCGTTCTAACTTGAATTTTAACGCCTCTGTAAAGGACTCTGTGCTAAGGGCTGATGTTGCTGCCGAGGAACGATATAACCTCCATTTCTCGAGTTCAGAAAGCCGAAGCACCATAACTGCATTATCCAGCTTGGTCTTTTTCTCTCCGTTGCGAGGTACTGTGAGCAGTCCTTTCAATATCGCCACAGAGCACCTTGGCGTAGACGTAGTAGCTCCAGACAAAACCGCTATTAAAACTGCCTTGGCCGGAACCGTGATATTGAGTACTTGGTCAGCCAATGAGGGTTATGTAATCGCTATCCAACATGCAGACAATCTCATAAGTATCTATAAGCATAATTCTATCCTACTCAAGAAAACAGGAGAACTAGTGCGGGCCGGAGAATCAGTTGCCATTATAGGTAACAGCGGAGAACTCAGCGATGGGCCTCATCTTCATCTTGAACTCTGGTATCGTGGTGACCCTCTGGATCCTCAGAGTTATATCCTCTTCAATTAAGTTTATACATGGGAATTAAAGCTGCTTTAAGTCGTCCTTATGCCGCCTATATGGTGAAAAAAAGGAACTTCACTATGGTAGCCGATCCTATCAAGACTCAGAAAAAATGGATGGACTATCTCCTCAGAAAAGCGGAACTAACCGCTTTCGGGATTAATCACTCCTTTCCTAAAATCAGAACTTACAGCGACTGGAAAAAGAATATTCCTGTGCGTGACTATGAGGAGTTACTGCCTTATTTCGAGCGTATTCTAAATGGGGAGGAGAGCATTCTTTGGCCGGGAAGACCTCAGTATTTAGCCAAGACTTCAGGAACTACAGCCGGTGCCAAATACATTCCAATCACGCGTCAAAGCATGCCTTTTCACATACAAAGTGCGAAGATGGCCTTGCTCTCCTACATTCATGAAAGCCGCAGGGCAGATTTTGTGGATGGCAAAATGATTTTTCTTCAAGGTAGCCCAGCCTTAGAAGACAAGAACGGATTAAAGATTGGCAGACTTTCAGGAATCACAGCTCATCATGTTCCAGCTTATTTGCAACGAAATAGACTTCCTAGCAAAGAGACTAACCTCATCGCTGATTGGGAGCAGAAGGTGGATGCTATCGTGCTAGAAACTGCTGACCAAGACCTGAGATTGATTAGCGGAATTCCTGCCTGGGTTCAGATGTATTTCGAACGATTACTCGAGCACACCGGAAAGAAAACCGTGATGGAAGTTTTTCCAAATTTCAGCCTCTTCGTGTATGGAGGAGTAAATTTCGCACCATACAAACAGAGATTCCGTGAGTTGATTGGCGCTGATATTCCTAGTGTGGAATTATTCCCAGCTTCTGAAGGATTCTTTGCCTATCAAGATACTCAGCATGCAGAAGGTCTTCTGCTTGAACTGGATTCGGGCATCTTCTACGAGTTTATCCCCGTGGAGGAATTCGGGAAGCCTGATGCGAAACGTATTTGGTTAGATGAAGTGGAAATAGGGCAGAATTATGCCTTAATCGTCAACAGTGTAGCGGGTTTGTGGGGATATAACATAGGCGATACGGTGAAATTCGTCTCTACAGAACCTCACAGAATCATAGTGACGGGAAGGTTAAAGCACTTCACTTCCGCCTTTGGAGAACATGTGATTGCTGAGGAAGTGGAAAGCGCTATGCAGGAAGTGTGTGAAGCCTTAAACTGCAGCACAGTAGAGTTTCATTTAGCTCCGCAAGTCACTCCTAGTGATGGGCTCCCGTATCATGAATGGTTCATAGAATTTGCCAAGAAACCCGAAGACGAAGTAGCCTTCGCGAAGCTTCTTGATGAAGCCTTGGTCAAGAGAAACCCATACTACAAGGACTTGATTAAAGGGAGTGTGCTGCGTCCATTGCGCATTCAAAACGTGAAGCAGAACGGGTTCATGGAGATGATGAAAGAGCGAGGTAAGCTGGGAGGTCAGAACAAAATTCCGCGCCTGGCCAATGACCGCAAGATCGCAGATGTGCTGAGCCGATTTAGCGCATAAAAAAACCCATCCGTTATCTGGATGGGTTCAATTTAGTTCTGTAGATATGTCTTTCCTATATCTCATCTGCGCTGTGTAACTGCGCTATTGAGTAATTGTAGTTTCAAGTCTTGAACAGTAACCAAGGTGGCGATGTATTCAGTGATGTTTCCGTCTTGCATCAGTTGTACTGCTCTGCGCTTGGCCTTCAGGTATTTTTTTCTTAGCTCTTTCATGGTAATCAGATTTTAATTGTTCTGCTTGTCTTATTACCAATGCCGTGCCAAAGTTGTATCTATTTGTTTTTCAGTGTATTACAACGCCTTTTAAACTGAATCAAATCACTTGTGAGCAACGTATTGCTTCACATCTTTCTCACTTATCTCCACTTCTCCTAAGATAACGAGTCGCTCAATGACGTTACGTAATTCTCTGATATTCCCTGTCCAGTCATAGGCTTGCAGGGCCTTTATGGCTGCTGCGCTTATAGCTTTCTTAGGCTGTCCATATTCCTCTGCTACTTTCTCCAAGAAGAAATCACTAAGTGCCGGAATATCTTCTTTGCGCTCATTCAAGGAAGGAACGTGAATCAATATCACACTGAGACGGTGATAGAGGTCTTCTCTAAACCTGCTCTCCGAAATCTCTTTTTTCAAATCTTTATTAGTCGCAGCGAGGATGCGCACATTCACCTTGATGTCCTTATCTCCTCCTACGCGGCTGATCTTATTCTCTTGCAATGCGCGCAAGACCTTCGCTTGAGCTGAGAGGCTCATGTCTCCTATCTCATCCAAGAACAGCGTACCGCCATCAGCTTGTTCGAATTTTCCTTGACGCTGTTTGATGGCCGAAGTAAAAGCTCCTTTCTCGTGCCCGAAGAGTTCACTCTCTATCAACTCTGAAGGAATAGCAGCGCAGTTTACCTCCACAAATGGCGCAGATGACCTGGCACTCAGCTCATGTAATTGGCGCGCGACCAATTCCTTTCCTGAACCATTTCCACCTGTGATGAGCACACGCGCATCTGAAGGCGCTACCTTGTTAATCATGGCCTTAATCTCAGCGATGGCTTTACCTTCACCTATAATATCAGTGCTGAGTTTCTTATTAATCTTACGCTTAAGAACCTTGGTTTCTTCCACGAGTGTAGACTGATCCATCGCATTGCGAATGGTGACCAGAACACGGTTTAAGTCCAATGGTTTTTCAATAAAATCAAAGGCTCCGTTCTTCAGACTTTCCACGGCCGTCTCCACATTTCCATGTCCTGAGATCATAACCACAGGGCTATCCATTCCTTTTTCACGGATCTTAGATAAGACCTCCATTCCGTCCATCTTGGGCATCTTGATATCGCAGAGCACGATGTCATAGCGCTTCTTCTCCATGAGCGCTAGTCCCTTCATGCCATCCTCGGCTTCATCTACCTGATACTTCTCATACTCCAGGATCTCCTTGAGTGTTCCACGTATACTCTTCTCGTCATCAATGATCAAAATACTGTTCGCCATAATCTGTTTTTTACAGGAGGACGAAGGTACACATACAGTGCCAGCATGGAGAGTGGCGGTAATGCGAAGATTTATTTCTGATTTGATATTTCTGATTTCTCATTCAGGACCCGAATAGAAATTCAAAACACCCTGGCTAAAGACTTAGCCCTCTCACTCCATCATCTCCCCCATCAATCCTTCTTTCAAGGCATAGGACGAGCGGAGCATTTTATTCAAGTCTGAGTTCTTGAGCATGGTGTCAATGAGCAAGACTGAATAGGGAATAGTATCTACCCGATCAGGGACTAAACCTAGGATGGATTCTCTTTCTTGAAATAGAGATCTGCGTAGCTTTTCTGATAAGGAAACATAGGAATGCATGTCAATGGATTCATGAATGGGATGCAACTCTTCTATTCTTCCTTCGGCTAGTATCATGCTCAGGCTATTGAAGGAACCTGAAGCGCCTATCAATCGCTGCGTGGGATAACGTGCTAAGGCTTCCCAGACCTCTTGCATGTCAGTCTTTAAGTCTGACATCATCTGCTTTTCAGCTTGTTCTGTAAAAGGATCTGGGGCTTTAAATCGCTCAGCCAGGCGGGTGACTCCTAGGTCATAACTTTTCTTCCAATAGACTTGATTCGCATCGGCCAAAATGAACTCGGTGCTTCCTCCACCTATATCCATAATCAATCCCCTTTCTTGATCCAATAAACCCGTGAGTCGTACTCCTTTCCAGATTAAGTCAGCCTCTCTGTCTCCATCTATGATCTCAATCTCTAGGTTCAATTTCTCCTTTACCTTTTTCACAAAATCTTGCCCGTTAGATGCAGATCTCACGGCTGAAGTAGCGGTGACTTTTACTTGATGTACACCATGCAATTTACATGAGTCACGATGCGTACTCAGTGCCTCCAAGCCCCGCTGCATAGCCTCATCAGTGAGTATGCCTTCCTCCATTCCGCCCTTGCCCAGCTTGGCCGGTATACGATCGAAGAACTCGGTGTGAAAGCCATTCGAATTCTTGCTCGCCACCAAGATGTTGATGGTGTTTGTGCCTATGTCAATGACTGCGAGTTTCTGATCCAATGTGTGCTTTTAAGATTCCTAATTGCGTGAAAGGTTCTTGAGCAATATTCGGTAAAAAAGGGGGATATCAATTTTCTTTTCTCAACACATGCACTTCACAAGATAGCTTGAAATACTCCCTGAGCTGTTGATTGCTGAAATGCGTTGAGTCTTTTTGAATTTCAGCAGAGTAATTCAGCCCTGAAGACGGCAATTCGGGCAGGGTGATGCGCTCCTTTCCTTCACAGCCTTTCTTCAGTATTTCCATGCGTGCGTCATAGGAGCTGGTATAACGTTGACCCGTTTGAAATTGAAACGCAAGTACCACGCTGAGGCTAGCAATAATCAACGCAAGCAGGCCTGAACGAAGGCGGGTATCGGTAATCCAAGCTGCATAGTGCGCTTGTACTTTGAGCAAGAACATCACACAAAAAGGCAGACTAACGATCACCAGAAAGAACAAGGTTCTTGGCGCTCCTATGTCTTGAGTAGCGAATGTGATGGGCCATTGGAAAAGAAAAACCAGGATAGGATACAACAGAATAATGTGCATCCATTTTACTTTTTCTATCTGATCTTTTATCACTTCTTGAATCCATGAAAGCACAGGAATTAGGCCAATGATGAAGATCAAGATACTTGGCCCGCTAATTCTTGCTGCTCTGACATGCTCATTCCGCCTCCTTGGTAGC
>CALFHF010000257.1 GCA_937875855.1 uncultured Flavobacteriales bacterium | reverse complement strand
ATAAGGTTTAAATGATACAATTTATATGGGTGAGCACAATAGTAGGAACCCAGACTATTTCAAAATGCTTTGGGGCAGATACACCAAACAAAGTAAGCTGTTGAAAGAAGGGCACCCATTCACTCATGGAGCTACTCTGGAGCTATTTATATCTTTAAGAGAACAGACTCTATAATCAAGCTAGAAAAAGTGGAAACAACCATAGTACGATGATCAAGTTTTTCCACAAAATTCGCCAAAAGCTTCTGCGAGAAGGAAAGACGACTCGATACCTGAAATACGCCATAGGTGAGATATGCCTAGTGGTTATTGGCATATTAATAGCGCTGCAGCTTAATCTTTGGAAAGAAGAACGGCATAAAAGGGCTGAGGAGATTCAAACCCTAGAACAATTAAAAGAAGAGTTCACGTCTAATCTAAATCAGCTAGACGAGAAGATTTCTATGCGTAAGTCCATGTTGAATGCCAGCTTGCATCTCCTCGCCTATCATGATGACCTCTCTTTAATCCATCCTGACTCTGTAGATATCTTCCTAGCTCGCACTACTGTAAGTCCCACCTTCGACCCCATCACGAATGACTTAATCAGTTCAGGCCGCTTATACTTGATAAGTAATCTAAGTCTGAGAAGAAAACTCTCCACATGGACCAGTGAACTTATCCAAGTCACTGAAGAAGAAGCAGCATGGATATCTCTAAATCGAAATTCCTATAAACCGTTTTTACGTGCTCGATACCCGCTCAGGAATATGTACGCGAGCAAATGGAGCAGACTTGATGTTGTAAAAACACTCTTACTAGACAAGGACGGTGCCTCAAATCTTTCTCTAGGTCACTCAAAGAAAGTACCAGATTATATTAGCTTTTTCACAGACCCTGAATTGGAGAATCAGCTCTCCAGTATTGCTTCAGCCTTGATGTTTGCCAATGCACAGAGCATAGCATTAAGGAAGAGTATCATTGAAATTCTAGCGTTGATAGATGAAGATTTGAATAAAAAATAATACAATCATCAAATTCTTCCGTCATATCCGACAAAAACTTCTGAGTGAAGGAAAGACGACCCGATACCTGACCTATGCCATTGGTGAGATTGTCCTCGTGGTCATTGGCATTCTCATCGCCTTGAGCATCAATAATTGGAATCAGGAACGACAAAATTGTCTTAAAGAAGAGGGCTACTTAGAGAATCTTGAGCGAGACTTAAATAATCAAATCTCTTCTATAGATATTCAAATATCCTACGAACATAAATTCGCTTCTGCTGGAAATCCCTTACTTGAAGAATTCAATGCTACTGGCATACTTAAAATAGATAGCACTTCAAGCGCCAGGTCGTGAACTCTGCACTAGGAAGACCTTCGTACGGACAGACCCTACCTATGCAGACTTAATCTCGACTGGTAATATTGGCCTGATTAGAAATAGTGAATTGCGCAATGAACTTATTGAATATTACCAAGAGCTCGAGCGATATGAAAAGATTTTACAGAACAATAACACATTGTTGGTCAATGAAATGTACTCCCAGAAGTAGTTAAGCTTGTCTATATTGGCAAATCGTACACAGACGACACATTTGAATTTTCAAATGAATTACTCCAGGATAAGGAGGTAAGAATGAAGCTGTTGAACATAATCGATTACAGAAGAGGAATTGCAGAACGGCATACAATTTTTATGATTGAGCTGCGAACAAAGACATCAGCTATGCTCGCGCAATTAAAGCAATACAGACAATGACAGGATTCGACATAGTCATGGTAATAGCTGTCATCCTTTTCGCACGATTAGGTGTGAGACTGTTGAGTAGATATACTAAAATGAAGCAGGAGCAAAAGGACGATTCTGATCAAGAAGATCAAAAGAAAACGGATTGAAAGGCACGCTTTTTTCTAACTTGAAAAAACCCGACCTTCAGCCCTATGTCAACCCAACGCAACACCCCTATCAATCTTTCCAAAGAAGAATTCAAAGTCCTTGGCCACAGCCTCATAGATGAGATAGCTGAGCTTCTAGACAACATGGATCAGCGCCCTGTGACCAGCTCAGGCTCCTATGCAGAACTTCAAGGCATTCTAGGGAAAGATGCTCTTCCTGAACAAGGCGCTCCGGCTCAAGAAATCATGACGCGCGCAGTTACTCTGCTCAGGGATCATTCCTTATTCAATGGCCATCCTAAATTCATGGGATTTATCACCTCCTCTCCCACTCCCATTGGGATATTGGGAGACATGCTGGCAGCAGCAATAAATCCTAACGTAGGAGGTCAAATCCTGAGCCCTATGGCTACTGAGATAGAAAAACAGACCATCAGTTGGCTAGCTGAGTTTATTGGCGTAGGCAGCAGCTATGGAGGTCTATTAGTAAGTGGCGGAAACATGGCCAACCTCACCGCTTTTCGTGCCGCCATCACCGCTAAAGCACCCAAGGATATTAAAGAAAAAGGTCTGCAGGGATTGAGTAAGAAAATGATTTGCTATTGTCCTAAGACCACGCATACCTGGATAGACAAAGCAGCTATACTCTTTGGACTGGGATCGGATCAGACCCGCTGGATTTCCACCGATGACCAGAACCGCATGGACATTAAGGCCTTGGAAAAAAGCATACAAAGTGATTTGGAAGCTGGTCATCAACCCTTCATGGTTATAGGTAACGCTGGGGATGTAAGCACAGGCATAGTTGATGATCTGAAAGCCATAGCGGCCACTGCGAAAAAATTTGATATATGGTTCCATATTGACGGAGCCTATGGCGCACCCGCTGCCGTATTACCTGAGCTGCGCAGCATGTTCCAAGGAATGGAGGAAGCTGATTCCATTGCATTGGATCCGCATAAATGGCTGTATAGCCCGTTGGAGGCCGGTTGCACGCTCCTAAAGAATCCTCAGCACCTCATAGACACCTATAGCTCCCATCCTGAGTATTATAATTTCACGCAGAGTGAAGAAGGCCAATCCTTGAATTTCTTTGAATTCGGGTTTCAGAACTCCCGTGGGTTTAGGGCGCTTAAAGTGTGGCTCGCATTGCAACAGGTAGGCCGAAAAGGCTATGAAGAAATGCTGCAACAAGACATTGCACTTTCTGAACTTTTCTTTGCACTTGCCAAAGCAGAACTAGAGCTCGAAGCCATCACTCAGAACCTCAGCATCACTACCTTGCGCTATGTTCCTGCTAATCTAGAATTAAAAGAAAATGCAAGAGAAGAGTATTTAAACACGCTCAATGAAGAGCTGCTCAACGTGACTCAGAAAGCCGGAGAAGTATTCTTATCCAATGCTGTGGTAAAAGGAAAATATTGCCTGCGCGGTTGCATTGTGAATTTCAGAACCAGCGAGAAAGACATTAAAGAAATCATTCAGATTCTCCTGCGTGTTGGAAAACAAGTACACGCCCGACTGATACAAGAAACACATTGAAGCTATGAAACAAGAACTAGCCCACATCGCATTGGTAGTTAAAGACTATGATGAAGCCATAGCCTTTTACACAGAGAAGCTTGACTTCACTCTTGTAGAAGATACCTTCTTAAAAGCAGATAATAAGCGTTGGGTTATCATAAAACCATCAGGATCACAGGGCTGCTCCCTCTTACTCGCTCGCGCATCTAATGCAGAACAAGAAGCCCACATAGGAAACCAGACAGGAGGCCGAGTATTCCTATTTCTCTATACCGATGACTTCTGGAGAGACTATAAAAAGATGATCTCCCGCAAGATTCATTTCATACGAGAACCAGCCGAACATGCCTACGGAACCGTAGCAGTTTTTGAAGACCTGTATGGAAATAAATGGGACTTTATTGAACCTAAGGAGAATGGGGGGGGATTCTCTATTGATTGAGCAAGAATTCCATCACATCCTTAACAACCCTCTCCCCAATCTTTCCACTACTCCCACTACCAAGGCATTGCCCATGAAAAAGGCCCGCTTAGCATCGCTTATTCCTGTCAGGGCCGTGTGATCATCAGGGAACATGTTTAGGCGCTCTAGCTCTATGGGCGTCAGCCTGCGCATCTTACCATCTTGCTCTACGATATGTTTGAATCGAGATGGAGTCTTTCCTCCTTCTCCCGTAATCACAGTTCGAGAAGGGCGATCTATGGGATCAGGAAAGGACATGCTTCCCTCGGTAAATACATAATCATGCCCTGAGCGGCTTTTGCGTTCTATGCGCTTAGCTGACTTCTGCCAGCGCCATCCAGTTTTAGATTCCAGATCTTCTTTGCTCACGAAGAATGCCGCAGGAACTTCTTTGCTTTTCAACAGCACATCCTCTAGCACATCATATTTTCCGGTATAGTCAGCTGTGACTTTCATGGAGCACACCTGTCCATCTATCATGCATCCCGCCAGTTGAAAAGGGCTTGGGCTGCCTTTTATTTTATTAAATTTTTTGGAAAGGGAAATAACATCTCCTTTCAGTTTTAGGCTTTGGAGTTTAGTTTTGGCCGTACAAGGAAATGTCTGCGCTATAAGTCCTCGACTGAGAATATGTTCCTCGCCTTGATGCTTCATTAGCTGCGCATATTCCTTGGTGCCTTTTTTATAGGCCATGATAAAAGTTCTTCTTCTTCGCTGGGGCATTCCATAATCGGCAGCGTTAATCACTCGCCATTCCACGGCATATTCAAGCTCATCCAGGGAGCGCAACATGATGGCAAAATCTCTACCGCGTTGATCGGCAGGAGAGATCAGAAGTCGATCCACATTTTCTAGCATGAGGTATTTAGGCGCAGCTTTGCCTTTTTTGCGAAGTATGGCCTCAATACTCCACCAAAGCACGCCCTTTTTTCCTCTTAGACCTTTGGAATTACGCAAGGTAGTAGCCACAGAATAATCCTGACAAGGGAATCCGCCAACGAGCAGGTCATGATCCGGAATGAGTCCAAAATCTTGCTCAATAACCTCTTCAATATCCCTATTCGTATGCGGGCAATCAGGAAAGCGAAATTGATAGACCAGGCTGGCATGTTGCTTCTTGGTACTGGGTTCCCACTGGTTACTCCATACCACTTCAAAGCCGTCCTTCCCAATAGATGCGCGCTGCAAACCAAGATGAAATCCACCCACCCCCGCGAAGAGTTCGATGACCTTCAACTTACTCATAGAAGGCACTTACTCTCACTCCTAATTGCTCCATATGTTACATAATCTCGCATTCCCAAATAACGCAAACCTTAGAGTGAAGATCAAGTAGCTCATAAATACTTTATCAGATCAAAGCTGTGTCCTTCTCGAAATCCCTCTCCCAACAAGGGCTGAGAGCCAATTTAAATGGAAATTAAACTGGGAATGAAAATTAAATGCCCAACAGCCAATCATTCTACTCTCTGCTCTTCTGCTCGCTTGTTAAGTATGCAGCATGAGTTCAAAATGTATCGCGAACAATTCCCATTCGCCCCTGCCACCTTTTCCCCCATCTTTATAGAATAAGATTGCCCATATTGACTTATCTTCGTCCTAAGAAAGGTCTGAATTGCTCAGATCTCACCCTAATACGGAATCGTTATGAGTACCGAATATCAAGAAGGCTTTGATGTAGTCTTCCCTGAAGCCGATGATTTCATCCCTATGAATGGGACTGATTATGTAGAATTCTATGTCGGAAATGCCAAGCAAGCAGCGCATTTCTATCAAAGCGCCATGGGCTTTCAACCCCTGGCCTACGCAGGTTTAGAGACTGGCGTAAAGGACAGGACCTCTTATGTCTTGATGCAAGATAAGATAAGACTAGTTCTAACAGCCCCTTTAACCAAAGACTCCCCTATCAATGAGCATCTTCGAAGACATGGTGACGGAGTAAAAGTAGTAGCGATATGGGTAGATGACGCTACTCAAGCGTATGAGGAGACCACCAAACGTGGCGCTAGGAGCTACATGAAACCCAGCAAAGAAGAGGATAAGAACGGTCACGTAGTGCGTTCAGGAATCCATACCTACGGGGATACCGTGCACATCTTCGTAGAGCGAAGTGAGTACAAGGGACTTTTCCTTCCTGGCTATGAGGCTTGGAATCCAGATTACAAGCCTGAATCTGTTGGGCTGAAATACATAGATCACATGGTGGGAAATGTAGGCTGGAATGAAATGAACACCTGGGCTGAATTCTATGCCCGCACTATGGGATTCTGTAATTTGGTGACCTTTGATGATAAAGACATTTCTACCAATTTCACTGCGCTTATGAGCAAGGTGATGTCCAATGGAAATGGGCGCATCAAATTTCCTATCAATGAACCTGCTGAGGGCTTAAAGAAGTCACAGATAGAGGAGTATCTAGATTTCTATGATGGTGCCGGAGTACAACACATGGCTTTAGCCACAGATGATATTATAGATACCGTAGTAAAGCTCAAAGCAAGAGGCATAGAATTCCTCTATGTTCCTGGAAACTACTACGATACAGTTGGTGATCGCGTAGGAAACATCCCTGAGGATATAGCAGTTCTGAAAGAGCATGGTATTCTGGTAGATAGGGATGATGAAGGATATCTACTCCAAATATTTACGCGCCCCGTAGAAGATCGTCCTACCTTATTCTATGAGATCATTCAGCGAAAAGGAGCTCAGAGCTTCGGGAAAGGGAACTTCAAGGCCCTTTTTGAAGCTATAGAAGCAGAGCAAGCAAAGCGCGGGACTTTGTAAATATCTAAAACGAACATTTGAACAGACCTTCCTAGATAATATCAATCTTTGGAAGGTCTTTCTGCTTTATAATTTTGAAAGCTGATCTTCCATTTTGTAACTTCATCCCATGGAGCATATACGCATGATATGGGATTTCCGCGGCCCGAATGCTGAGCACACGGCCGCTCACCACGCTAAACACTTGAAGGAGTTCACGGATCGGGAGCATATACAGCACTTCGGTTTTGGACATCAGCAAGAGATAGGAGCACACTATACCGCTTACGTCATTATTGATAAGCAAGATATGATCACGCTAAGGGATTCATTGAAGCCTGCACGCGCTATCTACGAAGAGATTCATGGATAAAAAGATTGTCCTTATCACTGGTGCTACCTCAGGTATAGGCGAAGCCTGTGCTAGACTTTTTGCTGAAAAAGGTCATGAACTTATCATCACAGGTCGTAGAAAAGAACGCCTGGCTAAGCTAGAAAAAGAGCTTTGGGAAAAACATGAATGCCGCAGTCTGTCTTTGAATTTTGATGTACAATCCAGAGCTGAAACAGAAGCAGCCCTCTCCTCCCTTCCTGATGCCTGGAAAAAAGTAGATATCCTCCTGAATAATGCTGGCCTAGCTTCAGGCCTTGATACAATCCAGGAAGGCGATATTGATGATTGGGAAAAGATGATTGACACGAACGTGAAAGGTCTTTTGTATGTGAGTCGTGGTGTTCTTCCTTGGATGATACAGCGCAAGAAAGGCCATGTGATTAACATAGGTTCTACCGCAGGAAAAGAAGTGTACGCTAAAGGTAATGTATACTGTGCCAGCAAGCATGCTGTAGATGCGCTGACCAAAGGAATGCGAATAGATCTTCTGGGCAAAGGCATTAAAGTAACGCAGATCTCCCCGGGGGCGGCAGAGACTGAGTTCTCTCTTGTTCGTTTTCATGGAGATAGCGAGCATGCTAAGAAAATATACGATGGATATCGCCCCATGGCCCCGCAAGACATAGCTGGCTTAGTACTCATGGCGACAGAATTACCTGAGCATTTATGCATTAACGACCTGGTGGTCACCTCACTAGATCAGGCCAATAGTTTTTACATCAACAAGACCAACTGAACTACCTATGGAACTCGTTCGATCCTTACATGCTGTCGCTGGTATCGTATTATTACTTTCAGGATTGATTCAGATCATCCTACCTAAAGGAGGAATGCGACATGCCATGACTGGATTGACCTATCTCTGTGCTTGGCTTGTGGTTCTTGTCAGCAGTTTCTTTATTGCTGACGCCATCATTATTTCTTTTGGAATTTTTGGATTTTATATGGCTTTGACCGGATGGCGTTTTGCCAATAGAAGAAGAACCACACATAAGCTCATTGACAAAATCATTGTTTATCTCGGAGCAGCAAGTGCCGTAGCTACCTTAGTCATGGGAATGAGGCTGATTTCTCAAGGTCATACTTTTGGATGGGTTGGAATCGTCCTAGGCTCTATCTTTTGTATCTTGACCTTCAGAGATCTTAAAGACTATGTGATTAAGTTCCGAACTAAGAAAAGCGATGGCGGGAAAAGCGATTGGTATTTTGAACATTTCAGGCGCATGTATATCTCGTACATCGCAGCGACCACTGCATTCATTGTCATTCAGGATCTATTGCATAACACCTACATGAATTGGTTGATACCCGTGGTAATAGGCTTTTTCTTGATGGTCATCTCAAAGAAATTTTTCAGAAAAAAACTAACTGAACAGAAAACATGAGCTTTCTGAAAGGGCCATCGACTTTTTGGACAGTTCCTCTGTTCTTAATCCTCATATATTCCTGTGGTTCGGCTTCTAAGGTGGAGGTAGATGAACTGCCCATTCTGCATTCACACTACCTTCAAGAACGACAAGTCCAAGTCTGGACACCCAATGGATTTCCTGAAGATGGCCTGACCTATGCAACACTCTATATGCATGATGGCCAAATGCTTTTCGACTCTAGCCTCACATGGAATCACCAAGAATGGGGAGTAGATGAATGTCTTCAAAATCTCATTGACGAGAAGAAAATCAAACCTTGTATCGTAGTCGCAATTTGGAACACAAAAGACCGTATGGCTGAGTATGCTCCCATGAAGCCTTTGACTTTATTAAGTGATTCTATAAAAGAGCATTTGTCTATGGACCACGACCTGCGTCAAGTGCGCAGTGATGATTATCTGAAGTTTATTGTCAATGAATTAAAACCTCAAATAGAATCACTTTATCCAGTTTCTAAAAAAAGAGAGGATCTATTTATAGCAGGGTCAAGCATGGGCGGATTAATATCTCTGTATGCATTGATGGAATACCCTGAAGTCTTTGGAGGATCCGCTTGTTTGTCTACACATTGGCCACTCAGTCTTCATGAACCCGATGTAAATTTCACATTGGCCTACATACAATACATGAGAGCGAAACTTCCTGTAAAACAATCTACTAAACTCTATTTTGATCATGGAGATCAAGAACTTGATGAGCTTTATCCTGCCCTGCAAGCGCGTGTAGACTCCTTCTTTTACAATAACAACACCTGGGGAGTGGAATACATGTCCAAGGCCTTTCCAGGTGCGGGACATCGGGAGTCGTTTTGGAGGGAGAGGTTGGATGTTCCTTTGGAGTTCTTGCTTAGAAAAGACTGAGAAAATTGAATGGCTTCGATGGAAAAGCACTGCATCTCTGAGCCGTAATCAGTCCGAGTTAGGTTATACTGACTCTTAGAATCTTTTCCATCTTTTTTCCTTTGGCCAATTCATCTATCAATGTGGCCAAATACCTGACTTGCTGTGTCAAGAAATTTGTAATCTCCTCCACACTGCAGCCACAAATTACTCCAGTGTTGAGTTTTGCATTGGGGTTCCGTTTGGCCAGAGGTTGCTTCGGGGATTCTATGGTAATAGAATGATAATTGTATGCATATGAAAAACATCAACTCATAATCCGTTTTATTGTTAGTAATATCAATATCTGCGCATGCCCAATACCTGAGCTCAGACCGCCATTTCCTTGAACGCAATTTCACGGAACAAGACCTCTCTGTTTCCTATATGTATCAAGACCTCATCATTGACAATGCGCTAGCGTTGCAAATAGGTATGATCCAAGTCCTAGATGTGGCTAGTAAGCTCTAGGATGCTGCTATAGAGCGTTCTGAAGAGACTCGCACTTGCGCGCCTTGAAGATGCCGACAGGTAATTATGTGTTAATCCTCAACACCATGCTCGGATTCTCCTTCAGTCAAGAAATAGAAAAAGCAGATCTCTAACGCTTTTTTAGGCTGTTAAGCGGTAGAACCGCCATGTATTCAGAATAGCGGAGAGACTGAGGCCTAATAAGAGTCCCAGCCATATCCCTACGTAATCAAGTCCCCAGTGGAATGCCGCAAAATAACTGAAAGGAATTCCCACAACGCTATACGCGAAAAACGTGATCATAGTAGGCCACCAGATGTCCTGCATTCCACGTAATGCGCCTATGGCTGCTACTTGCAACCCATCGGAGATTTGGAACACTGCAGAGACTACAAGCAAGATGGCCGCAATCTCTATGACTGCTTCATCATCGATGAACCATGTTGGAATAACGAACCTCAATAAAGCAATAGAAATTGCCGTAACAGACATAAAAAGCACCACTTGAAGCAAAGCCACAGCACCTGCATTTCGCATGCCTTTCTTATCATCTTTCCCTAGCGCATTTCCTACTCGCACTGTGGCGGCTACAGAAATTCCAAGGCAAATCATGAAAGTGGTAGACACAGCAGTAATCGTAATTTGATGAGCTGCTTGTTCTATAGGCCCCAGCATACCCATCATAATCGCAGCCGCAGCGAACGCGCCTACTTCAAATAACATTTGTAAAGAAGATGGAATCCCTAAGCGCAACACCTTTCTGAAATATTCCATAGAATAATGCCAAGGGTCTACATTCAAGATATAATCCCAGAGCCTCTTCGCTGAGTCCTTTTTCCAATAACGCATCAAGAGAATCAAGAGGAAGAACATGAGCACACGGCTAATAAAGGTAGCATATGCAGCACCTTTCAGTCCCATATCAGGAGCGCCCCAATGCCCGAAGATGAGCATGTAATTCAAGATGATATTTGCCGCATTACCTATGACCATTGCAATCATGGGAGCACGCGTTTCACTGAGTCCTTCACTCAATCCTTTAAAGGCTTGGAACCACATAAACGGAATGAGGGAATACATGGATATGCGCAAATAAGGAATGGCTCCATGCACGACTTCAGGATTCTGACCCAAGGAATGAATCAGTTCTATACCAATCTCCACCAGCGCAATAGAAATCAGTGAAAAAATGGTGTTGATGAGAAAACTATGCTTGAAGCTAAACGAGCATATCTGCGCTTCTCCCCGAGCATCAGCCTCGGCTACTAGGGGTTGTAATGCCACGCTTAATCCCATACCCACTACGAAGAAGATTATGAAAATGGAAATGGCCAAAGAGATAGAGGCCAAAGGAACTGTACCCAATTGCCCAACCATGACATTATCGATAAGATTCACTGAGATTTGGCCCAATTGCCCAATGATGATAGGCCAAGCCAAACGAAGGTTTGCTTTAAAATCAGCTTTGAATAGAGGGCTCAGTTTCATGGGGAGCGCAAAGAAAACAATAAGATCAGAGCTGATGGATTCCATGTTGATCGCTGTCATTTATCCTCTTGACTAGCCTTTGAGAAGCCTCCTTAAATCCTACCTTTAGCGCATATGGAAGGGAAAGACAAAGAGAACATCACCATCGTAGGAGCTGGCTTAGTAGGCTGTTTATTAGCATGTTATCTTGGAAAAAGAGGATATAAGGTCACCGTATATGAAAAGCGGGCTGACCGCAGGAAGGCTTCCGCAGGTGCGGGCAGATCCATCAATCTGGCCTGTTCGGACAGAGGTTGGCAGGCTTTGGATCATATCGGTCTAGGAGACGTTGTGCGCCAAGAGGCTATCCCCATGCGGGGTCGAATGCTTCACAGCCAAGAAGAGCAACTGAATTTCCAGCCTTATGGCACAGGAAATCAAGCCATCTACTCTGTCTCACGGGGCGGATTGAACAGCATTCTCATGGAACATGCCGAGAATGATTTCGGGGTGGAGTTTGTCTTTGATATGAAATGTATGGATGTGGATCTGGAAACTGCCAAAGCGACCTTCCTCCACTACGGAACAAAGCAGGAACACCACATTCAGAGTGATGTAATCCTAGGTGCTGATGGTGCCTTCTCCCGCGTACGTGGAATCATGCAACGCATGGATCATTTCGATTATACGCAGGACTACATTGAATCTGATTACAAGGAATTATGCATACCAGCCGGGGCTGATGGCAACCACGTCTTGGATAAAGAAGCTCTTCACATTTGGCCTCGAGGAAAGTTCATGTTAATCGCCTTGCCTAATCCTGATGGATCTTTCACCTGCACTCTCTTTATGCCGTACGAAGGTGTTCCTTCATTTGAGCAATTAAACAACCCAGCTGAAATAGAAAAGTATTTCAAGGAAGTCTTCCCTGATGCTTATCGCATCATGCCTAGCCTTAAACAGGATTTCGAAGAAAACCCGCAAGCTTCCTTGGTCATTATTAGATGTCATCCTTGGAATTATAAGGGCAAAGTCTGTCTTATCGGAGATGCTTCACATGCCATTGTCCCCTTCTACGGACAGGGAATGAATTCGGGCTTCGAGGATGTCTACGTTCTTGATCAGATGATAGATAAATATGAGGGAGATTGGAATAACATCTTGCCTGCATTCACCAAGCTCAGGAAACCCGATGCTGATGCCATAGCTGACCTTGCGCTCTATAATTACCGCGTCATGGCTGATTCAGTCAATGACCCTGATTTCCTTTTGCGCAAAAAACTAGAGCACAGGATCATGGAATTATATCCTGAAAAATATAAGTCGCTTTACTCTATGGTGACCTTCAGCCATATGCGCTATAGCGAAGCAAAACGCAGAGGAATAGCTCAGGACGAGCGCTTCAAGAAGATTATCAGTGAACATGATGTAGCAAGCATGTTCAAGCGAGAAGAGATAGATGCATTCATACACAAGAACTTAGATATATTGATACACTCATGAGCATGGAAGAAGGTTGGACTAAGGACAAACTGGTCGATAGAATCAGAAAGAAGTATGAAGGTGAAGGATTGAATCCAGATACCTTTATGACGGGGCTTTTATGGAGTAAGCCCATCTCTTATTGGGATTATATCAATCTGGATGCCTTGCTAAATTTGCAAGTTCCGCGAACAATATTCCCTGATGAAAATGTATTCATCATGTATCATCAGATCAATGAATTGATCTTTAAGATGATCTTGCAGGAGATAGAGCAGATAGGCGAACATGGCGGCATGGATGCTGAATTTTTCAAAAGCAGAATCATGCGTATCGCTCGATATTTTGACATGCTTTATTCCTCCTTTAGTATTATGCAACAAGGCATGGATGTAGAACAGTACATGCGCTTCCGCAATACACTAGCACCAGCCAGCGGATTCCAAAGCGGGCAGTATAGAATCATTGAACTCTGCTCCACAGATATAGAGAACCTTATCGATAACCGTTTCAGAAAGGACTTTTCAGAGGAATGGACTTGGGAGGAATGCTTTAATAAGATCTATTGGCAAGCTGCTATGGTGGATCATAAAACGGGACAGAAAAGCTATACGCTAGAGGATTTCGAATCAAAATACATGGATCGTTTTGTAGAGACTGCAGAGCGTTATCAGGACAAGAACCTCTATGCAGTCTATCACAGCATGACGGATGAGGCCAAGGAGGATAAAGAACTTATAGAAGTGATGCGTCACCTAGATTATACCGTGAACATTAAATGGGTCATGGCGCATTATCACGCAGCCCATCATTATCTAAACAGCGGAAAGAAAAAGGCAGAAGCCACAGGAGGTTCGGAATGGGAGAAATACATGTTACCCAAGTATCAGAAACGTATCTTCTTCCCTAGCCTGTGGACTGAAGAAGAGATTACAAATTGGGGAGAAGGTCTCGTTTAACCATATTCAACTGAAAAGAAATGGTTCGCACAAACACTTATGTAAATTTCCAAATATAGACCGAAGAAGCCTTTGAATTCTACAAAAATGTTTTCGGGAAGGAGTATAATGAAGGCGGAATAAGACACTTCAGGGATGCCCCTCCTTCAGACGATACGCCTCCTATAGATAAAGAGGAATTAGACTTGGTTTTAGATGAAGAGCTAGAGATTCTAGGAGGGCATATTCTCATGGGGACTGATGCGCCTGAGAGTATGGGATTCAAGGTGAATTTCGGGAATAACTTTTATATCGACCTAGCGCCAGATACTAGAAAAGAAACTGTCAGACGTTCAAGGCCCTTTCAGTGGGAGGAGAAGTAAGTATGTACCTCACTTAAATACGCTGCGGAGCCTACTTCGGGAGTTGCACAGACAAGTTTGGATTACAGTGGATGTTGAATTGTGCTGAGAAATAGATAGAACATGCTGATTGTAGAGACGCAGAATTGTTCTAATATTGAACCTTCCTTGGTAAAAAAGGAATCATCATTTTTCATTAAAATAGATATACCATGGCAAAAGGACAAGATAGTAAGAAGGCAGTGAAAAAAGAGCCTTTGAAAACAGCGAAAGAAAAGAAAGCAGAGAAGATAGCGAAGAAGAACAAGAGAGATTAAGCTTTCGAACGATTTCAAAATGAACGCGGTTGGTAGATATACCTTCCGCGTTTTCATTTTTAACACGATCAGGTCAAGCACCTCTGTGACTGAGTAACTCAAGGTCTTGATTATGCGAACTTACTTTGCATCAAATTAAAACATGATGATAGACGCATTGAAAAAACTATTTGGAGCAGGTCCTACTCTTGATTTGGGAGATAAAATAAAAGGTGGAGCCATCATCATTGATATACGAAGCAAGGGTGAGATCGAATCGGGTCACTTGAAATCCTCCAAGAACATCCCGTTACATCAACTCCCTTCTCACTTATTGAGATTAGATAAGAACAAAGCCATCATCACCTGCTGTGCTTCAGGAATGAGAAGTGGATCGGCCAAAAGCCTTCTGCTGTCAAACGGATTCGAGGATGTACATAATGGAGGTAGCTGGAACAGCATAAAGAACTATGGAGCTTGACAAGCTATGGTAGTCAAACCGCACGATTAACAAGAATGGCTTGAGCTGAGTAGGGATTATACATATCTTGCAATCTTAATATACTTACGATGTGGAAATCTCTTTTCACCCTTTTTATTGTCTTGACATTATGCTCTTGTTCTAAGGATGAAATCCTTCTTGACAAGGAGATTTCCAGTTCACAAGAGAAAAACACAAGCCCGGGTCTTGAAGTAGAACCTGCTTACTACTATTTAAACCTATTCGATAGAAACGGAGGAGGTTGGACAGGAAGCGATGGGACCTATAGCCTTCCACTTCCTGATGGCCGAGTCCTTTGGAGCTTTGGTGATACGTTTTTGGGAACGGTTAATCCAGATTATTCTAGACCGTTTTCAGGACTCATCAATAACAGCTTCATGATCCAAGATGGATCAAATATGATCACGTATCATGGAGGTACCACTGAGAATCCTGAAGCGTATGTAAAACCAAGTAATCCAGATTATTTCTATTGGCCTGGAGATGCTACAGTCATTGGTGACCGAGTCTTAATGTACATGCAGATTATTCACCTCACAGGTGCTGGTGGAGCTTTTGGTTTTGAACACCTTGGAGCTGATATAGCCATTTTCCAATTGCCCTCTTTTGAACTAATCTCACTTCTGCCTTATGAACTCAGCACGGACATACTTCCTGGGGTCTCTATTTATGAAGAAAGTCAGTATATCTATTCCTATGCGACAAGGTCAGTTAACGGAAAGAACACACTGGTATCCAGAGTGCACATTTCAGATCCCAGTTCAGAGGAGTATTGGAATGGAACTGAATGGCAAAGCAGCCGAGTCATTAATGCCTATATGAAACTGGACAATGGTCAAAATCTCTAACATGTTCACAGTCTTCAAATATGGAGGAAAATATCGCTTGGTCACACAGGCAGATTACCTGGGTCGAAGAATCTTTGTCTATTCAGGGAACAGTCCTATGGGTCCTTGGGGAAATAGACAAGTTATTTACACCACTCCTGAGACTGCAGGTGATATATGGACATACAATGCCTACGCTCATCCGCATATCGTCCATCCCGAAAAAGGAATTTTAATCTCCTATAACGTAAATAGTTTTGATTTTCTAGGCCTTTTTGAAGACGCAAGGATATATCGGCCCCGTTTTATTTGGGTAAAACCAGTCAATGATTGACTAAAAAGCTTCTCCTTCGGTGATATACCATTGCCAACCTTCATCCCAATGGGCCGCATCCATTCTGAAATTAAGCCCAGTGCTTTGTCGAAGTCCGAAACGTATTCTAGATCAGCGACTGATATGATATCTATTCTCGAAAATTAAATCCCGAATTTCTTCATTCTCATGAGACAGTGGAAAAACATACGATGTATCCTGTTAATCGGATTCTGCTGGGTCACACAACTCTGCGCTCAACCTCTTGTAAAAGGGAAGGCTTATGGTATACTTCTAAAGACCTTACTGAGTCATAACGTCCCTGAAATTTCAGCACAGAATCTCTCTAAAGATCCATCTAATTACATACTCTTGGATTCCAGAGAAGCCAAGGAATTTAACGTAAGTCACCTGTCTGGTGCGATACATATTGGTTATGATGAGTTCAACATTTCAAGTGTTTCGGTTATATCTAAAGACAGCCCCATAATCATATACTGTTCAGTGGGTTATAGAAGTGAGA
>CALFHF010000256.1 GCA_937875855.1 uncultured Flavobacteriales bacterium | reverse complement strand
ATGAAGATCAAGATACTTGGCCAAAGCTTTTTCAAAAGAAGGATTGCTGTCATTTTCACATTCAATAGAAATGACCCTAGCACCGAGATCTCAGGGAACATGTTGCTTCGCTTTTCTATGCCTTCACCCATCAAGAGAATTAGAAATGCTACTCCAATAAGCAGCGCTGCAAGAAGTCCCTTTTTCACGCTATGGAGTGGAAGTGCTTTAGCCTTTCTCTGTTTCCATTGGACAAGAAAAAAGAAGAGTAAAGCTGTCAAAAGAAAGAGTACCAAGGGCTCGCTTGAAGCTCCTAGAAATACCATGGCCGGTATCGCAATCAGGCTTCGAGTCCAGTTTTTTCTTTCATCGAGAATCCATGCTAAGGCCAGCATCCATGCGATATTGGCCCAGAGGTATATGCTGCTAGCTGTAATCCAAAACCAGGTTTCTCCTATGCCTATGGAAGCGAAAAACATCAATGCAGTGAGATAGAAAATGATCATCCACTTTCGGGATGCATGCCATGATTGCCAGCGCCCATTTTTAGCGAGCATACTGTTCAACAACCACCGGAATGAAAAGACAAAAGCGAAGAGATCAAGCAGCGGAATGAGCTGAATCATAAACGGAAACTTCGCTATCAAGGCCATGCGCGCATGAAGGAATAGTACTGCAGCCCAACGCGTGTTATAGCTGTCATATTCCTGAATCATTCCTTTCCATATGCCCAGTTCTCGCACCTGAGCCATGAAATGAAAATCATCTAACGTAAGGCGAGCATGAAGGCTAAGTGTCAAATACATAAGCCCAAATAGCGCAATGCACAGCCCTATGGCTTTCTCTGTATAAGGAGATGTATGCGATGCTGACATTCGAACTGCGATTATCTTCCGAATGTAATTCGATCCACGTAGAAGAGGATTTTACTTCTTCTCCACAGGAATCTTTGACCAGATTCTGTTGTCCAAGTCTAATTCTTCAATGAGACATAACGCTAAGTTCATGTCATTCACATATTCTTGACAGAGTTCCTTGTCCAAGATCGTTTGAAAAATACGCGGCTCAAAGAAGTCCTTGGAAATGGGAATCGCCACATACACATTGGATCCCTTATAAGCTAAAGAAGGTGTCACTTCATGTTTTTCAGAGAAGGCTACTAGGCGTTCCATCAGCTTAGGTGTAAGGATATAGCGTGCTTCTACCTGATCCTCTCCATACACTGCGTAGATCTTTTCAAAATCTACGTTCTCCATCTGCACCAAGTCTCCTCTATTGAAATTCAGCTTTTGTAATTGCTGCCCCATATTGCCAAGAAAACGCTCAGCTATGTCAGCTACGATGACTGTATGATGGGATAATTTTTTATTGAAATCGGCCATGAAAAAAAGGCCTTTGAACTGGGTCTGAAGCTTCCTCCTTCCTTTGGAATCCTTCACATATATCTGTGAATGAACCTCTGAAAAAGAAAAACTGCTCTGCTCTGATTGACCCGTAATAAGGTCATCTCCGTGGTATCTATCGGGCAAGCGAGTCATGATTCCTGAGCTATCGAAATCAGCTCGGTTTATGCTTCTGAACCCACTGTACTGGTATTTCTCATTGCAGTGACGTACACTCTTACGGATGATTTTATTCTTGAAATCCATCCTGAATTCCATGCTCGCTTTGGTCTTAAACCAAGTGAACAATCCTACTCCAGAAATAGCCGCAAGGATCATGGCTTGTATGCCCAAGTTAGGCATGACTGCAATCAATCCAAGAGCTAAACCTCCTAGGCCAATGGTGGGATATAATAAGGTGCTGCGTATGTTCTTGCGCTCCTGCTCCAATTCCTTCAGATCGGGAAGCAGTTCACGCTCATAGAAGGAGTCAAAGGACTCACGAGGCATGAATTCAGATTCTGACCCGTTCTCGCTCATGAGTTAAAAAACTCCTTGGCAGAGATATTCTTCGTCTCAGCTTCAGGAATCTCTATGTAGCTCTTCGCCTGATATCCCATTCTGCTGGCCATCATATTCGTAGGGAATTGTTCCAGGCCATTATTATAGTCTTTCACCGCAGCGTTATAGGTGCGTCTTGAAGCGCTGATTTGCTCTTCTACTTCATTCCAAGTTGCTTGCAATTGCATGAAATTCTGTGTGGCTTTCAAGTCAGGATAGTTCTCTACTTGCAGCATCAATCCTCTTCCCATGCGGTTCACTTGGCCCGCTAATTCTTGCTGCTCTGACATGCTCATTCCGCCTCCTTGGTAGC
>CALFHF010000255.1 GCA_937875855.1 uncultured Flavobacteriales bacterium | reverse complement strand
ATTTTCAGCTTGATGTTTTTCCCCGATGAATATCAGCGCTACTATGTGATGTTCTCTGATGTTTTTACCACCGTATCCAGTGTTGACAATACCACATCTGAGCAATCTATACGTCTGACAGAGCTCAACACAGCTTTGAAATATATTGCCAAGAATCCTTGGATAGGAAATGGAAAAGTCAGTGGTCAATGGATAGAAGGAGGATTTAATCATTTCCTCGGATTCTTCTATGTCTCTGATATTGGCATCGCTGGTCAAGTTTTTGTTTATGGTTTTCTGGGAACACTGGTCCTGTATTCCCAATTCATTTTCGCGCTCTTCTTCAGTCTTCGCATTGGGCCATTGAAGAAAGACGTGTTCCTAATCACTTGTCAGTGTTTCCTTTTGGCCCTCTTTGTGGATTCTATTTCCAATGGCTACATAACCATATATGCCGCGCACTCTGTCACAGCTATCATGGTGATCTATTACATGTATGAAAAGGATAAGATTTTCAGAGTTCAAGAACGAGTACAGTCAAGCACAACAGCATCTTGATACGGGAAGGAATACTTATAGGTTTGGCATATCTTTCTGTGGTATTCATGCTCAAGTCATGCACTGAACAAAGCGCCATCACTGGAAGTGATAACAGTACGGGAGCCGAGGAGACTACTGAAATAAATCAATCCAATAGCCAAGGCACTAATCTGGTATCTGAAAAAATCACCTTGACTATTGGAAACAACAAGGAAAAGGAAGTCAATATACTTCTGCACGGATTCAATACTGCCGCACTTTACTTTCACTTTTCTAACGAACCTGAGGGCATAGAACTTATTCAAGGACTCGCTCCCCAAGTGCTACGATTCCCTGGAGGGACTACCGCTAATTTCTATCACTTCGATGACCCTGGTTATGGGTATAACCGTGCTGATGCTGAATCAGTAAAGGGGTCTAATGCCTATCAGAACGCTATAAATAGCTCTAAGAGAGACCTCAGCGACTGTCAAAGGACTGGCCGGAAGGATAATTATGCAGTGGATTTTGTCAGACTTGCAAAGCAAACTGGATCCTCTGTGGTTATAGTAACCAATCATCTGCACAGCAGTTTTGAAGAGAACTTGCGTATGGTCAAGTTCTTCAAAGAATCGGGGGTACAAATTGCTGGTGTCGAACTAGGAAATGAATATTACCTCAAAGCCTATCAGAAGGAATTCCCTGATGTGCAGTCTTACATTAAAACTGTAAAGCCTTTGGCTTTGAAGATTCGGTCGCTCTATCCTGAGATTCCACTGGCGGTCGTAGCAGCTCCCAATGCTGAGATGAAGGACATAGGCGCCAATAGATCTGCCCTCTTGGACAATTGGAATGCACAATTATCCAAGGAGGATTTTTATGATGCCTACGCAGTCCATCTCTATGCTAAGGACAAATCATGTGACCAAAAAACTGACCGCATGCAAGTCTCTTCTTGTTATCTAGATTCTAATGAAGAGTACATCAATGAGACAATCCCAAATGGCATCAAAGCCTATGAAAAGATCTTTCCTGAGCATAAGATGTGGGTGACTGAGTGGAATGTGAAAGAAGTCTTCGATGGTCTTGGAAACACTTTGCTTCAGGCTATATACTTCGCTGATTATAGCCTTATGCTCAGCAATCAACAGAGCATAGGATTAGCTACTTATCATAATCTTTTGACAGGAAGTGCTGGATTTAATATAATTGGAAAAGAGAAGGGAAGTGGCTTCTATAGCAGCGCTTCCTATCCAGTGGCTGTTTTGATTTCTGAAGCGTTCAGAGCAGGTGTTACGGGCGTAGATGTGAAGATAAACTCGGGCTTATCGCCAGAGCATGTTACTATTAGAGCCTTTAATTCAGGAGATGAGACCTTACTATACATAATCAATAAGAATGATACTCCACTTGATGTAGACCTGGGAGCACAGGGCTCTAACTGTAGAGTGAGAACTGTCTTTGCAGAGAATCTCATTCAGACTAACACTACCATAAAGAAATCAGACCAACACCCCAAAGACTGCAGCACCTTGAACCTTCCCGCTTATTCAGTCACTCTCATTACTTTATCTCAACAGTGATATGAATGAATCAACTCACCCAAATTTCTTTGTGATTGGAGTTGTAAAAGGCGGTTCTACTTCCCTTTATCATTACCTAGACCAACATCCTGAGATATACCTTCCTCCAATCAAGGAGACGAACCACTTCGCGAGAGCCGATATACGTCATGAAGATTTCTTGCCTGAGTATGCTACTGATGTTCGACTAGGTCTAGATGCTTATATCACGAACGGCATGCAAGAGAAAATCCATATCGCTCATGTGGATTCTGATGTTCATTATAAAGCGCTATACTCAAAGGTCAGCAAAGAAACCGCAATTGGTGATGTAAGCAATTCATACATGGTTTGTCCTAGCAGTGCAAAGGCCATACAAGCCTATGACGCGAATGCCAAAATGATTGTGATTCTTCGAAATCCTATAAGCAGAATTTGGTCCCAATACTTGATGAATCTTAGAGAGGCCAAAACCAGAGGCAAAGACCTGATTCAAGAACTAGAGGCTGATGCCGCTCAAGAGAAGACAGGTTGGGGTGTGAATCATCTTTATTTAGAACTTGGTAAATACGATGAGCAATTAGCTCGTTATTATGCACTTTTCCCCAAGAAGAATATCAAGGTTATCTTTTATGAATCATACAGAGATAATCCTATAGAAACGCTCAGCGACATCTGCACCTTTCTAGAAGTGAACGCATACTATTCCTTCGATTTCGGCTCAAAGAAGAATACTGCAAGCCTACCGCGTTTCGAAAAACTGAACCGCATTATGGTGGCTAGTGGCCTTATCAAAACCTTGAAAGAAATAGTTCCGCGTTCGATGAGGTCTTCTCTATCCAAGGTTCTCTATTCAGATAAAGACCTGCCTACAATGAGCCTACGGGAAAAAAACTACCTGATCTCCTACTATCAAAAACACGTGGAAGAGCTCGGAAAGTTGATTGATCAAGACCCTAGAAAATATTGGCCCATATTCAAATGAAAGGCCCCATATTCATAGTAGGAAATTCAAGGAGTGGCACCACCATGATGATGCGTATCATGAATCAGCATTCAGAAGTTCATAGCATTAATGAACCTCATTTCTTCGGAAGTCTTTGGTCTCCTGCTGATGAAGACAGGGTCATTGAAAGAGAAGAAGCTAAGCTTCTCTTCCTTAAACTCTTCACCCGTCAGCGTGCAGGTTTCTTTGAAAAAGTAGACAAGCATAAGGCGAAATACAAGACCGAAGTAGATTCTCTTCTAAGCACTTGGCCTAATGAGAAAAAGCTCACGCGAACGAACGTCTATTCACATTTCTTGTACTATGAGGCTACATTTAACTCCAAGAGTATTCCCTGTGAAAAGACCCCTCAGAACGTCTTTTACATAGCTGAGATCCTAGATACTTTTCCTGATGCTCATATCATTCACATGGTCAGAGACCCACGTGGAACCATGCTTTCTCAGAAGAACAAATGGAAGCGCAGAAAGCTTGGAGCTGTTTTCATAACGAAGAAAGAGGTCTTCAGACTTCGAGTAAACTATCACCCTATCACCATGAGTCGCCTCTGGAATGCTGCAGTGAAAGCGGGGATGAAATATGCCAATCATGCATCATTCATTGAAGTCAGATTCAAAGACTTAGTCAGCGACCCTGAGCATACGTTAAGAAAAATATGTGCTCATCTTTCCATTCCATATGAAGAGGGAATGCTCCAAATACCACATGCAGGCTCTTCTTTAGAAGCTGACAATACAAGCGAACTAGGAATACGCCAAAAGAAAGAACAATCATGGCAAGAAAAAGGCCTGACTGATGTAGAGATTCATGAATGCCAGACCATCTGTCATGACTATATGAAACACTATGGGTTTCAAACATTGGAAGTTCATCCATCCTTAATCAGAGTCATTCTGAGTAAAGTTTTTTTTCCTATCAAACTAACAGCAGCTTTACTCATGAACCTCAATAGGATGAGGAGTATTGCAGACACCATAAAAAGACGCATGTCATGAGTTTGAATACACTTCTACTTTTTGGAATGGAATTCATTAATGACACTGATCATAAGAAGCTCTTGGTTCAACTTTCTTCCTTTGACTCAGAAAAAATGCAAGGACTGCCACTCTTGATCACCCCCAATGTGGATCAGATAGTCAAGTTCCATCGTAAAGAAAACTTGGCACTGTTCGAAGCTTGCAAAAAAGCAGCCTTTATCCTTCCAGATGGGCAACCCATCGTATGGACGAGCAAGTTAAAACATCAGCATCAATCACTTCAAGCTAGACTTACCGGGAGCGATCTGTTTCCTGCACTTTGGAATCAAGTAAAGAAGCAAAGGCAGAAAGTTTTCATGATTCTACCCAACGAAGACCTAGGTCTTCGTTTCAAGGCAGAATATGATCTGGTTAACTATTATGTGCCTCCATTTTTCAATCTAGAAGATCAGTCTTCATACAAGGTGATAAAACAGCACTGCGAAGACATTTTGAAAGCGAATCAATTTGACCATGTATTTATAGGTCTTGGCTTTCCAAAGCAAGAACATCTTAGCCTGCACTTGATTGAAGCTATAGAATCAGGCCCAAAACCCCTATTTTCTCTATTAGGAGCATCGTTCGAGTTCTATTTTGGAGTGAAGAATAGAGCTCCTTTGTGGATACAGAAAATGGGCTTAGAATTTCTTCATCGCATGTTTTCAGAACCGGGAAGGATGGTGAAACGCTATCTTTGGGATGACTTGGCATTCTTTCCTTTACTTTGGAAAGAAATCAGAAAATAGTTCTGAATTAGAGATAGGGTTTGATATCCTTGCCAAGTAATGAGCTGAATACCTTGGCACCCAATATATTCATATGGCCACTATCTCTATAATAGGTGTCAGGGAATGCTACTTGAGAATAGTCAAGCACTTTCAAATTCGGATTTCTACTCTCCATATCTCTCAAAAAATCAGCTACTTCCTCATAGTTTTCTATCCCTTCTATCTTACTCCAGT
>CALFHF010000254.1 GCA_937875855.1 uncultured Flavobacteriales bacterium | reverse complement strand
GGATTCGGGACCACAAATCCACGTGTAAATGCTACATGGACGAATGCTGAAGGAACAACGAATTGCGAAGTAAGAGGTGGTCGTATCAGCAATGCATCATATACTGCTGGAGAGCCAGAGTTTGCCAATGCTATCAATACTCAGACTATCACGCAGACCAATGGTTCAACAGTGAACTTCAATGTGGCGCTATACAATAACCCTAATATTCCGTTCACCATAGGAGCGAGATATGGATTTGAAGTAAGATGTCAATGTTCTGATGGATCAGGTCTGTCAGAATGGGCTAACATTACAACAGTCTCTACCTTCGTAGTTCCAGCAATTCCTCCAGGAGCTGAGGCTTCAGGTAGTAAGTTGTTGGAAGCAGGGTTGCTTGAGATGTCCATCTATCCTAATCCTGCGGATGCAGTTGTGAATGTGGGAATCGAGCTGGTCGAAGAAGGATCAGTGGATATTCAGATTTTCAATGCAGTAGGTCAACTAGTGATGCAAGAAAGAAACAGCGGAACTAAGGCGAACATCAGAATGGATGTGAGCAACCTAGAAGCTGGCTTGTATATCATGAGTGTACGCACTGATATCGGGATAGTGACAGAGCGCTTGATTATCGAGTAATAATTAAGAACTAAATTATAGTTGAACCCCGTCCTGATTTTCAGGGCGGGGTTTTTTGTTCTATTCAGCTAAGTGCGAAGGATGGACATTCCTTCGATGGACATTGTGAAAATTAGGCAAGAAGAGGGTAAAGAAAAGAGACTCATTATTGACACGAGTAATTAAATTCATAAACTACTGGCCTTAAGTCGTGTAAGGTCGTCTAAGGAGAATAAATCATAGCTTAATAAGCGTATTCTATCTATGAGTGTTGTCGCCTTTTAGTATTTAGCATAATTTAGCAACTCGTTTAGAATGTAAAACCCAAAACAACAAGGTCAATGAAATATCTATTACGACTATGCATGGTTTGCTTATTGAGCACAGTAGTCTTACAGGGTGCTGCTCAAGGCATTGCATCGCATTCAAGTTCGGCCTCAGCGGTTCTTGACTCGGGTGCATCAGACTATAATTTATTCAGTGCTACCTCTGTAAGGAGTGCAGCTGCTGAATTAACTCAAGTGACAAAAGGAACACTATTCTCCTTGAATGCTTCAGAGTTGACTGCACTCAGAACAGAAGCACCTCAGAGTTTCACTTTGGTGATTCCTATGGATCACGCTCCAACAATTATTCTGGAATTAAATCAGATTAAAGTGTTCACTGATGATTTTTTCATTTCAACCGATTTGGAGAATAGTCAAGATCAACTTAATCTTTATGAGAGCATCGACCTAGGTGTTCACTATTCTGGTAAAGTAGCTGGTGATGAATCCTCTCTGGTCTCGTTCAGCGTTTATGAAAATGAAGTTTCTGCAATAATCAGCACTCAAGGTTTTGATTATGATTTAGGTAAATTGAAAAACAGCCTAGCAGATTACATCATATACAGGACGTCAGACCTTAGTGAATCAGTGAAACAGGCGTTAGGAACAATTAGCTGCGGAACAACAGAAGTAAGAACGTATTCTGATGAAGAGTTGAATTTCGCTGCAAGAAATCCAGGTGACATCACAGAAATATATTTAGTAGCTGCAAATAGTTTGTACTTAGCCAATGGCTCTAGTCTATCAGCTACGGTCAATAGGATGATAACAGCCTTTGCTCAGACGGTGGTTGCCTACGCCAACGAAAGCATTTCTGTGCAGCTTTCAGGAGCATTTGTATGGACAGGAACACAACCTTTTCCCTCGGAACTCGCAGATTTCAGAAACTATTATAACGCTGCAGGAGATGGCTGGCCGGGAGATTTAGCTCATTTGATTGAAAGTAGTGGAGCTAATGCAAGTGCAAGTGGAGTAGCGTACTTAGATGTTTTGTGCGATTCAAATAATAATTATGGAAACACAAGTGTTGGTGATTCAGCTCCTATTGGTACTCTCCCGTCTTATTCAAGATTTGTGAAAGTACTTACACATGAGATTGGACATAATTTTGGGTCTTCACATACACATGCTTGTGCATGGAATGGTAATTCTACGCAGATTGATGATTATGGAAACACAACTCCAGGTTCATCTCCTTTACCATATGCGGGTTCAGATGGAGTTAATGGCGGGTGCTACACAGGGTCTGGACCTCTAACAGCGGTAACCCCTACAATAATGAGCTACTATGATAGCTATGGCTGGGGTACTTTTTCTTTAGGAAATGGATTTGGAACTCAACCAGGCAACGTAATAAGAAGTGCCGTAGCCAATGCTACTTGTCTTGGAGATTGTGCTACAAGTACTATCATTTACCTACCGAACAGTACTGCGGATCAAGGACCGGCAATAATCTTATGTGATACAGAACCAGCCCCAGCTAACTATACGGCTGCATTCAGTCAGTCTTGTGCTCAATCAGTCATAGACAGTGACCCATATTGCTTGGAAACGTTCTGGGATGGAGTATGTCAAGATGCATATAATGTTTGTTGTCCAGGGACTACAATCTATCTTCCGAACAGTACTGCGGATCAAGGACCGGCAATAATCTTATGTGATACAGAACCAGCTCCAGCTAATTATACAGCAGCGGCCAGTCAGTCTTGTGCTCAATCAGTCATAGACGGTGACCCATTTTGCTTGGAAACGTTCTGGGATAATTTCTGTCAAGATGCATATGATTTATGTGTAACTCCTCTGCCAACATGTACTGATGGAATTCAGAATGGAAATGAGACAGGAGTAGATTGTGGAGGGCCTGATTGCCCAACATGTCCTCCTACTTGTACTGATGGAATTCAGAATGGTGATGAGACAGGAGTAGATTGTGGAGGGCCTGATTGTGCTCCATGTGAATGTACAACTGGAACCATTATCTATCTTCCAAATAGTATTGCAAATCAAGGACCTGCGCTGATACTTTGTGATACAGAACCAGCCCCAGCTAATTATACAGCAGCGGCCAGTCAGTCTTGTGCTCAATCAGTCATAGACG
>CALFHF010000253.1 GCA_937875855.1 uncultured Flavobacteriales bacterium | reverse complement strand
TTACGCTTTAAAGGTGTGCCAGTTGATCCTGGACAAATTATAGATTTCAAAGCTCATGCATTGCATAATGACACCATAATCTTGAAAAAGACACGATGGAGTTATGCTGTCATTCCAAAAGGAATTCAATACCACACAGTGAAAAAAGGAGATTACCTACACCGCATTGCTCAGACCTATGGGACTACAATAGATGAGATATGTGACCTGAATGGTATTCGCAGAAACGATTACCTTTCCCTCGGCCAGCGCATAAGGGTCGGGAACCAATGAAGATCAGAGTTAGCGTACTTCTCTTTTTTTTCTTATCTGTTTTAGGAGACACTTCTGATGCTCAGGAGAATGTGACCACATTCGGCATGCAATTCAAACCCATTTTTGTAAGCGATATTGGCGGTGGTGGAGCATTCATAACGAGTGAAGGACCGCTCTCAGTAGGTGTTATGCCCAGCACAGGCTTTGCTTATGGCATGATAGTCAGGAGAGGTTTGACTAAAAATATTTCCATAGAAAGTGGACTGAATAGGGTTCAACGCAATTACGGTTATCTGTTTACAGATTCAGACACAGAATTCGAACGCCAATTAAACTTTGGAATCGTGAGTTACGAAGTGCCTATAAAGGCAATGATTTTCGTACGAATGGGAGAACGACTCTATTTGAATAATGGCCTAGGCTTTTCTGTAGATATTTATGCCAGTGATGTTGCAGTAGGAGACATTCAACTAGAAGCATTGACTTTGAGAGGCGCTTGGGCTAAAATCGCATTGGAAGGCCATGTTGGATTTGAATATAGGACCAAGAAGGCCGGCTACTTCTATCTCGGAGGAACTTATCACAACCCATTTAGCCCTGTTGCAAGGTCCATAGTATTCTATTCTACTGCCACAGATCTCAGACATATGGACTTCTTTCTGAGAGGAGGTTATCTCACTTTAGACTTGAAGTATTTCTTCAATGAACCCCCCGTTAGGAAGTAGTTCATTCTTTTCTTCCAAATTAGATTTCTTTTTAAGACGATATATTCTTTGTTGTGAATAGCAGGGTATATCTTTGAGCCAACCTTAATTAAGAACACGATTATGAAATTTGTCTACCTTTTAACACTTTCAGTGCTTCTAACGACCTTAACTGGTTGGGCACAACCAGCAAATGACGACTGTTCTGGAGCAATACAAATCCCGATGGGCGGCCCCAATGTCTGCATTCCAATTACAGGGAATAATACGGATGCTACAAGTGCTACCATAACTCCAGGTTGTGCTGCATTCCAAGGATTCGAAGTTTGGTATAAGTTCATCGTTCCTACAACTGGAATAGCTATAATAGAGACCTCGGCAGCGGCAGGCGGATTCACAGACTGTGGATTGGCAGCATACTCTGGAACATGCGGAGCGCTTACTCTTCTCGATTGCGATGATGACTCTGGAGAAGGTTTATTCTCTCTAATTGAGCTTTCAGCACTTACTCCTGGCGAGACTATTTACCTTGCCGTATGGGAATATGGTGGGAATGCCTTCGGTGCATTCAACATCTGTGCCTATCAGCCACCTCCATGTGCAGACGTAGACCTATTCAGCCTTGCGCTAGATGGCTGTGGATCTGACAATCTGAATCTGACCTGGGTAAGCAACTCACCTGAATCTGAATTCTTCCTAGAATATGGAGAGGCAGGATTCACACAGGGAAATGGAACTAACGTCACTGGATTCACAGGCGTGGATGGACCTCCATATACCATTACTGGATTGATGGCAGGAACATCATACGATGTCTATCTCTATGAAGTATGTCAAGCAGTGAGCAGCTCTACCCTTACTGGGACCTTCACTACAACTACAGGAAACTTGACAAATGATGATTGTATAGATGCCATACTCTTGACCGTAGGCGGAATCAATGAATGCAATCCTACAACCGCATTCAACAATTGTGCAAGTGATTCTGGAGTAGACCATGGTTGTGCTTTCTATTCGGGTGGTGATGTTTGGTTCTCTTTTGTTGCACCTGTAAGTGGTGAAGTATGGGTGGAAACTCAAACTGCTGGCGGTTTCACTGATGGTGGACTGGCTGTCTACAGCGGAGACTGTGCCGGTCTTACGCTCATCGATTGTGATGATGATGGTGGTCTTGGACTCTTCTCATTAGTTATTGCCACAGGGCTTACTCCTGGTGAGACCTATTATGCTGCCGTGTGGGAATATGGTAACGATGCTTTCGGTGAATTTAACATATGTGTATATGAACCACCTACCTGTCCTTCACCTCCACAGTTCTCGTTCTTCACCCAGAACGTTGGACCTAATCAAGCTGATATCAATTGGGCTAATACTATCCTTCCTGGTTCTACATACCTTATCGAGTATGGTCCTGATGGATTTATTCCCGGAACAGGAACTGTTATTACTGGTGTAAGCGGAACGGACGGACCTCCTGTATTGATAAGTGGATTGGATCCTCAAACTCCTTATAATTATTATTGGCAAGCAGCATGCAGCGCTGCACCGGGTGATTCTACCAATGTAATGGGTCCATATTTCTTCACTACTACAGAAACTTGTCCTACTCCATCTCCATTCCAGATAACTACGACAGATGCTGGTTTTGATTTCGTTACGGTAACATGGCCTAACAATCTACCAGGTGCGACTTTCGTGCTAGAATATGGCCCGCAGGGTTATACTCAAGGAAGTGGAACTACTATCACGGGTGTTGTAGGAACTGATGGACCTCCAGTAACTATCTCTGGACTTACTGAGTCTTCGAATTATGACATGTATCTGCTTCAGATTTGTGCCCCAGGAGAGCAGACCAACGTTGTTGGCCCTATCCTCTTAGAGACCCTATCTCCTCCTCCAGCTAACGATAACCTGTGTGATGCGACAGAGATTATTGTAGATGCTCCACCTATCAGTTCAAGTAACGAAGGTGCTACCGCTGAAGATGGTGAACCTGAAGGAGATTGTTGGTTATTCTTGGGTTCTCCATTGGAGTCTGTTTGGTTATACTTCGTTGCTCCTGAAACTGGAACTGCAAGCGTAACAACTGATTTCGGTGATAATGAAATGCATGATACCCACATCACCATTTTCGAATTGACAGGGACATGTGATGACATGAGTGGCTTGGTTCAAGTGGGTTGTGATGAAGATGGCGGATTTGTTGGGCCTAACGGCTGGACATCTATTGCCGAGATGACAGGTCTTACTCCAGGAGTAACGTATTACGTGCAAGTGGACGGATACAATACCCAAGATGGCCAGTTCTTTATCCAAGTATTAACTGATCCTGTTGGATTAGATGAAATCGTGGAAGCTGGATTTATGATGTATCCTAATCCTGCTAAAGACGCTATCATCTTAAGTTCTGATATAATCAATGGCGCTGTAGTAATAGCGTTATTCGATATGAACGGGCGTCAAGTAATTTCAGAGACTAAAAACATCACTAAAGGTGAAAAGACTATAGTCTCCTTGGATGGTATCAATCCAGGTGTGTACATGGTTAGAATGACTGGATCTGAAGGAAGTAGCATCAGAAGACTGATGGTCGAGTAAATTCAGAATTGAATTAATATTTCAAAGCCGCTTCTCATATGAGAAGCGGCTTTTTTCATGGCTCAAAAACTTATCAAGAACCCTTTTAAAAAGGGCAAAAAATCCTACCTTCATGGTCCAAAAAAGTACACATGTCATTCTCTATTTCAGGTAAATTAAAGGTGGTCGGAGAGACCCAACAGATCAAGGATACGTTCAAAAAGAGAGAGTTTGTTCTAACGGATGAATCAAGTAATTATCCACAGCACATTTCTTTTCAATTAGTCCAAGACAGTTGTGATTTGCTTGACGGATTAAAAGAAGGAGAAGAAGTGAAGGTCCTTTTCAATCTAAAAGGAAGAGAATGGACTAGCCCTCAAGGAGAATTGAAGCATTTCAATTCACTGGATGCATGGAGGGTCGAGCGTATGCATGCTGGCCAAGAACCTGCGCCTATGCATGTGCATGAGCCACCACTTCCTCAGGAAGAGGACGACCTTCCTTTCTGATTGATTCAAGAACGTACATCTAGAGCATCACGCAATCCATTCCCTACCAGGGTGAATGCTAGGACCATGAGTGTGATACATAAACCCGGTAGATAGGCTAAGTATGCAAGGTCTGTGGTGATATATCCATAGTGTTCCTTAATCATCGTTCCCCATGAAGCCATAGGAATCTGTGTGCCAATTCCCAAGAAACTGAGCCCCGCCTCTATCAGAATGGCTGATGCGAAATTAGCTGCTGATATCACGATGACTGGCCCCATAGCATTGGGCAACATATGCTTGAGCATCAATCGTATGCCTGAAAACCCCATTGATCTTCCAGCCTCTACAAAAGCTGATTCTCTCAGACTTATAAACTGTCCGCGTACAATTCTCGCAACCTCTACCCACATGGTAAGGCCTACGGCAATGAATACTTGTACAAAGCCTTTTCCAAGGACCAAGGTAATCGCGATAACCATGAGCAACGTAGGAATAGACCAGATGACATTAATCAGCCACATGACCACTTCGTCAACCCATCCTCTGAAATAACCAGCGATGGCACCCATAAGTATTCCAATAGTCAAGGAAATCAAAACAGAAATAAGTCCGACCGACAAGGAAACGATAATGCCGGACATCAATCTGCTCAATAGATCTCTGCCGAAACTATCAGTGCCTAGAAGAAAGCGCTTTCTGAGAACATACTCGTTATTTACTTGAGCTCTTAGTTCGTTTTCGGTAAATACAAATGACCTAGAACCAGCGTCAAATTTAATGTTCGGAGGAGTATATGAATAAGTGTTTTGGGCTAGATCAAAACAGACCTCGGCCAAAAGGAATTTTTCTGTCACTGACCCTTTGAACATCAAGACTACTTTATCGGCTTCAAAGGTTAAACTATCAAAGACCGATTCTCTTGAGTCTTGCTCAAGTCCTCCAAAGAGAAGTCCCTGAAATAAACGTGAATCTTGAATTCCATAACGCGACACATTTAATACTTGGACTTCACTTCCCATAGGAAGTCGTGCAATAGAGAGCTGCTGTTGATTAGCGTTTGCACTTGAATCAGGACGCAGATACGCACCGCCTATGGCAATCGTGGTTAAGACTAGGATAAATCCCGCACCAATCAGAGCTGACGTATTCCCCTTATATCTCTTCCAAACAGATCGTCTCATATTCAACTACGATATTTACGCTCCTTCCATTCAAAAGAAAAGAGCCTGGAAGCAATGAAGACAATGGGTGTCATAACAAGATTGAAGAGTGATGCGATAATAAAGAATCTCATGGGATTTTGGACAGAGAAGTGCTTTGTGACCAAATGCAGAAAAAGGAAATCTGCGCTTGATTTGAGAAGAAATAAGGCCAAAGCCATTTTCATATACCCTTGAATTATGAAATAACTTAACCCTGTTAAGAGAAACATCTGAAACACCAAAATGAACCAGCCCATGAGCAGTGTGTCCTTATCTGAATATCGGCTCGATTTAGCTGCCCATCTCATACGTTGATGAAAAAAAGCCTTGAAATCTTCAGGCATGTGAGTTTTGACCGTCAATCTCTCGTCCAAGTCGAAACATACTACCCCTCCCCTTTCTTTAATCCTATGAAGGGTCTGTACATCATCTCCTGAGGCTGTTTTAGGGTCAAGGTACACAGCCTGATTTGCGACTAATAGATTAGCTCCATTAGCCATGATTGGTCGCTGCAAGGCAGCCCATGAAAAAGTCATTCCAATCAAAGAGAGGAAATCCAGTGCAGCATAGGATGCCCAAATTCCTTTTTGTTCAAGCGGGATTACAGGAAGAATGGTCAAATCACCTTGAGGTGTATTCCTCATCGCACTGAAGTATTCAGCTCCAATGGAAATGTCAGCATCCCAGAATAACACATGCTTCGTTCTGACATGGTCCAATGCCTCATTGAGCGCAGCCTTCTTACCATTTCCAACGCACTTCAAGGAAAGTAGATCCATTTCTGATTTCGCTTTCTCAATGATATCAAAACTCATGTCCTCACTATGATCATCTATAAAGATGAATCTGACTCCCGCTAGGTCTGAACTCTGAGATTGAATATCATGCAATAGCCTTTTGAGGTGCCTCTCTTCGTTCCTATAAGGTATCAAGACGTCTAGTGACAAATGGTTTTGTACTTTATCCACGACTCCTTTATGTTCCAATGCTTTTCTCCATCCTTTGATAGACAAGAACATGAAAATCCAATACGAACTAATTAAAAGCACGGTGAATGCGAGCATGCATCAAATCTACTCAAGACAAAGTAAGATCCCTTTTATTCCAGAGTTCTTATACTGAATGGAGCAAGGAAAACATAATGTGATCTATTTTTCTAGGCTTATATTTGAGCATGCCAGTGAATGCTATAGTGAAAGACAAAATCATTCTTGGGGTGGACCCAGGAACGGTGGTATTAGGTTATGGCTTGATTCACATAAAAGCCAGCAAGCTTATAATGATTGAAGCAGGCTGTATAAAGCTAGACAAGTACGCTGATCATGGCATCAGATTGAAGATGATCTTCGATCGACTCAGTGAAATAATAGATACACATCATCCCGATGAATTAGCCATAGAAGCGCCCTTCTATGGTAAGAATGTTCAGAGCATGCTCAAACTGGGAAGAGCCCAAGGAGTTGCAATAGCAGCGGCTTTGGCTAAAGAGATTCCGTATGTGGAATATGCACCAAGAAAGATTAAGCAGTCGGTGACTGGTAATGGAGCAGCGAGTAAAGAGCAGGTTGCATCCATGTTAGAGCATGTTTTGGAAAATTTCAGAATGCCCAAAGAACTTGATGCTACCGATGGACTAGCTACAGCACTTTGTCATCATTTCAGTACCTCAGGCAACATGGCACAGCTCGGTAAAGAAGCCAAAGGGTGGGCAGGTTTCTTAAAAAAAAATCCAGGAAGAGTAGTGGGCTAAGCCTTTCTGATGGATTCTGCAATAGCTTCCATACGTTCGGCAGGAACATGAATCTTAGGCCTAGAGAAATCCATGTCTGAAACAGAATCCATAGGAATCAGGTGAATGTGAGCATGAGGAACTTCAATGCCGATTACGGTCATTCCTACTCTGCGACAAGGGACACTCTTTTTGACTTTAAGTGCAACCTGTTTCGCGAATATATGCAGGTCAGCCAGCACATCATCTTCCATATCCCAAATGAGATCTACTTCCTTTTTAGGGATGACCAAGGTGTGCCCTTCAACTAATGGAAATACATCCAAGAAAGCCAAGAATCGGTCATTCTCGGCTATCTTATAAGAAGGTATCTCACCTGAAACTATACGTGAAAAAATACTAGCCATATTAACGGCTAATCTCAAGAAGTTCAAATTCCAACTTACCTCCGGGTGTCTGAATCTCAGCCAAATCACCAACAGACTTTCCAAGAATTCCTTTACCTATTGGGGAATCCACAGATATCTTTCCTTTAGTTAAGTCGGCTTCATTTTCAGCGACCAGGGTATAACTCATGGTCATTCCATTGGTCTTGTTCTTAATCTTCACGGTAGAAAGAATGAATGCTCTGGAATTATCCATCTGACTTGCATCAAGCAATCTAGCATTGGAAAGCAAGTCCTTTAATTTAGAGATTCTCAACTCTAATAGACCTTGTGCTTCTTTAGCGGCATCATACTCAGCATTCTCTGATAGATCCCCCTTATCACGGGCATCTGCGATTTGCTGGGAAATCTTAGGTCGTTCAATGGACTCTAACTGATGTACCTCTTCCTTAAGTTTATGTAGGCCTTCTTCTGTATAATATGCGATCTGACTCATAACTCTATGATCTCATGGTTAAAAGTAAAAATGAGAGAACCCCGTTCGGGGTTCTCTCATTATAAAAGATAAGGTTTTTTCAGAACTCAAATATCGATTCTAACACCAACGCTATGAACCCCATCAAATGGGCTTGTATCACGGTAGGTATAGTCAAATCCGATGGCTCCGCCATTTTTTCCGATAGGTGCTTGAAGGGATACCCCTGCAGTTAAGCCAGTAAGGAAAGTAGTTCTGTTTGAATTGCTCTCACCTCCTGACTCTAACTGATAGCCACCTCTTAAGATGAACATATTTTTGAATGAATACTCAAGACCTAATGCGAAGTTGTCTCTAGAGAATGCATTTGAAACGAATGCTCCTGTAGCAGTAAGGTCATGACTCTCAGCAAGAACGAAGTCATATCCAACTCCAATCTGAATCAAAGATGGGATTTCATGGGTAGCAGAACGTTGCTCTGCAGTCACAATGGTTCCATTATCCAAGGTGGTTTGAAAGCTCAATCCGTCTCCATTGAAAGAGATAGGAGGACCAACATTCTTCAAGGTGATACCGAAATGAATCTGATCACGTTCTCCACTCACGTATTGGATACCTGCATCGAAAGCCACTCCTGATGCTTTCGCATTGAAAATAGATTCGGAAATCATACGCACAGTCATACCTCCATAGATACTATTGGAGAATTCCTTTGCATAAGATAACCCAATGTTAAGGTTATTCACTGAGAATGTAGAGCCATCACCTTCAGGCACGTTCTCTGTTGAAGAAACCAAGTCACCAAAATCAACACTCATAACAGAAAGACCAAGAACACCAGATTCTCCCACTCGCTGGGAAAGTCCAATCGCATTGATGGAGATACCTGAACCTTTCATCCAATTCGTATTGGTGAACATAAGCTCAGTTTTTCTGGTGAATGCCAAACCAGCAACGTTCAGGAACGCTCCCTCAATACCATGAACTGTGGCGATATTCGAATTGGCCAAGGCTGAGCTTCGTGCCCAGGGATTGATCAATAATTGGGTAGCTCCCGCTGTTCCAATCCTATCCTCGTTTCCTGCTTGCATGTAGGACGGAACCAGTGTTCCAATGGCCAATAAAATGACTATTACTCTCTTCATAACTACTTAGGTCGTTAATTCCTTACGTTTATTCAGCTTGTATCAGAAGTTGTCTAGGTCGATAGGTCTCATCACACCGAACCACTTGACTATTTTCTCCCCCACTCCTGGCACCTCAATATGGAAGATGTGCACACCTCCAGCTATAGGTACGTTTCTTTCATTCTTAAGATCCCATTCAACAAAGGTCTGAGGACTATCTTTAGTAATGGTTCTCACCAAGACTCCTCCTGTATCATATATGTTGATGTTACAACGAACAGGTAGGTTAATAATCTTCACTCTATTGTCTAATCGTGTATTCTCATAATTAGGCGCAAAAGCATAATATGGATTTGGAACTACATTAGTGAGCGTAAGATCCAAAGACTCATTTATCACCGAGGCAACATTGGTCTGAACGTCATATCCTTCTGTGCTAAACTCATAGAATGGCATCCAAAGGTTATCAGATAGGCTCAATGCAGAAACAGTAGTTGAGAAATACGTCTCAGAAGTGACTGGGTCAATGAATTCGAATTCACCTTGATCGAAGTCAGTACTATCCAATATTCCACTGTCATCATGCCAATTGAAATAATTAAAGTAGCCAGACCATGGGTCACCTGCATCTCTCCAAGGGAAGTCATTGTAAATGTTTGCCACAGCAGCAGCGCGCACATATGGCTTTGCAACTCTTATTTTAATATCAACCTCTGAAGGAACCAATCCTTGAGCTGGAGTAAGGAAGGTATACGAAGGATTCAGAAATGGGAAATACACCCAAGTAACTGCTCTGAACACTCTCTTTCTTTCTGTGCTATTAGGCGATCCCAAGTTGATGTTATTATAGATATACTGTGCATCATCATAACCAGGCATACGATCCATACGTGTATCCTGTCTTGCTTGGTTTCTAAATACATAGATATAGTGAAGACCACC
>CALFHF010000252.1 GCA_937875855.1 uncultured Flavobacteriales bacterium | reverse complement strand
AAAAATGAACTAGCTAAAATACAGTTGATCTCGGAGAATCTGAATGGAGTTGCTATTCCCATGAGTGGGCAATGGGAGCTTCGTTTCATTCCTGCAGACCCCAAAGTCAAGGTGAAAAGAAATTGGGAATATCCTCAATACCAAGGAGTGAGCACTGCAGATTTTGAGGCAGACTTGCCATTGTTCTATGCCAATAGAGCGCAAGAAGAACCACAAGGAGATGGAGAATTAATCTCTAATGGAGAATGGAACACAGCAGTCAGCACAGAGCTTGATTTGAGTATGTTGAAGTCAAAATCTGTGGGTAGGTATGTACTCAAATTGATTGCTCAAGACGGTCCTAAGCCCAGCGAATGGTCTTCTTCCTTCATGCTGTTTGATTCCAAGAAAAAAGAAAGTGCATATACTGAAGCCATGAAAGTGGTGGATGTAGGAGGCCCATATAAACCAGGAGATCAAGCACGTATTATGGTCTCTAGTCATTGGAAAGGAATGCCTGTTCAAGTGAGATTAGAATATGATAGAAAGATTGTTTGGCAAAAGGAAGTTGTTCTGAGTGATGAACAAGAGACGATGACTTTTCCTATTAAAAAAGAATATCAAGAAGGTGCCTTTTTACATATAACAGGAATGCGGAATAACAGGGCCTTTGTGGAGCGACTGACCCTAAAAGTAGAGGCTATAGATCGCCTTTTGGACATTAGTTTGGTCACCTACAGAGATAAGATGCTGCCTGGCTCCAAAGAAGAATGGAAACTGAAAGTGAAGGCCAGAAACGGAGAGAAGGCTATCTCTGAGTTATTGCTCAGCATGTACGATGCTTCTCTGGATCAATTTAAGATGCATGCATGGGATTTTAATCCATGGAGAACAGACTATGCCATTCTAGGAAGCACGTATAGAGGATTTGGCACGAGTCATAGCACACTCTATGCGCCTGATTGGTATGAGCAGCGCTCTTATATTCAAGGAAGGGTTTTCCCTGACCTGAATCGTTTTGGATACTACCCAGGAAACTACTTTGGAAATGGAATGCTAATGCAAGCAGTTTCTTTAAGCGGAGGAAGAGTGCAGAAGTCTATGAGTCGCAAAGCGAATGTTGGAAACATGTCGTTAGATGCTGCTGCTTCCTATTCAGAGGATGAAGCTGTCAATGAAGATAGCTCATTGGAAGCCCCAGCTCCAAAGCAAAAAGAGACTGAATCAACTTCTTCAGGTCCTCAGGTGCGAAGTAATTTCCAAGAGACCGCATTCTTCTATCCCGACTTGAAAACTGATGCGGAGGGAAATCTCATTTTCTCCTTTACCATGCCTGAGTCTCTGACCACATGGAAATTCCAAGCATTGGCGCATACGAAGAAAGTGCAGACAGGAATTCTTTCACAAGAGATGATCACTCAGAAAGATCTGATGGTTGTTCCTAATTCGCCTCGTTTCTTGAGAGAAGGAGATCAGATTTCTTTGAGCACGAAGCTAGTCAGCCTCACTGAGGAAGTTCAGGAGGGAAAGATACGGCTAGAACTTTTAGATGCATTGACCATGAAAGATATCAGTGCTCAATTGATTCAAGAATCTGCAATTAAAGATTTTAATCTTTTGGCCAAAGGAAGCGCTTCCTTTGATTGGAAAGTGCAAGTACCTATGGACTACTCAGCCATTACCTATCGCTTTATCGCTGAAGGTGAAAAGCACAGTGATGGAGAAGAAGATGTACTTCCTGTGTTATCTAATCGCATGATGGTGTTAGAGATTATGCCTTTTGCCATAACCAAGGAAAAGGAGAAAACCTTTGAATTCGACCGCATGAAAACGGTCACGTCATCGTCTACTGCTGTTCCTCACGCACTCACCTTAGAGTTCACTGCGAATCCTATCTGGTACGCAGTGCAGGCTATGCCTTACATGATGGAATATCCGTACGATTGTTCAGAGCAAGTCTTCACTAGATTTTATGCCAATACACTAGCTACTTCTATCATCAAGGATCGCCCTAGATTGCGAGAAGTAATCAATACATGGAAGGACTTAAGCCCTGATGCTTTCCTGAGTAATCTGGAGAAGAATCAAGAATTGAAATATGTGATTTTGGAAGAAACGCCTTGGGTTATGGAGGCCAAGAATGAGAGCGAAAGAAAGAAAAGACTTTCTCTTCTCTTGGATATGAATCACATGGCCGATAGGCAGAAATCAGCCTTGGATAAGCTCATACAGAATCAAGACCCTTCTGGAGGTTGGCCATGGTTTGATGGCATGCGTCCCAGTGTGTATATCACGCAATACATTCTAGGAGGATTAGGCCATCTAAAGCAGTTAGGAATTTTGGACAGCAGTGATCCAAAGCTTCAACAATGCATCGCCAATGCTATCACTTTCCTAGATGAAGAGCATCTGCGATCCTTCAGGGAGATGAAGAAGTATAGCTCTAATTGGATCAAGGAAGATCACACAGGTCCTTTTGAGATTCATTACCTCTACACCCGTTCATTCTTCATGGAACAGAACCTTCAAAATTGGGATGCCTTTAATTATTATAAAGGTCAGGCTGCCGAGTATTGGCTGAATAAAGGAGTCTATATGCAAGGGATGAGTGCATTGGCTTTGAACAGATTAGAGCAGAAAGAAGTAGCAGTGCGCATCATGAAATCAGTGAAGGAGCAATCCATGATGGATGAGGCATTGGGCATGTATTGGAAAGATCAGCCCAGTGGATGGTATTGGTATGAAGCAGGCATAGAACGACATGCTTTAATGGTGGAGGCATTCTCTGAGATCATGCAAGACAATGATGCTGTGTATGGGCTCAAGCAATGGTTGATCTTCAACAAGCAGACCAACGATTGGGAGACCACACGCGCTACCGCTGAAGCCTGTTATGCGCTGTTGCTTGGAGGACCTGATTGGACTCAAGATAGAGGTTGGTCCGTGCAAGTGGGGAATGAGAAATTCAGTTCCACTGATCCATCGCTCAAGACCGAAGCAGGAACTGGATACTTGAAAAGAGCTTGGAGCAAAGAGGAAATAAAACCAGCTATGAGCACGGTGAAAGTGAGCAAGGAAGGAGAAGCACCAGCATGGGGAGCACTGTATTATCAGTACTTCGAGCAGCTAGATAAAATCACTTCTTCAGCGTCTCCATTGAAAGTAAGAAAGCAAGTATTCAAAGTAAAACAAACGAATACGGGACAGGTCTTGACTGAGTTGAATGATGGAGCAAAGCTGACCGTAGGAGATAGAATCCGTATTCGCATGGAGGTTGAAACAGATAGAGAAATGGAATATGTGCACATTAAGGACATGCGTAGCTCTGGAATGGAGCCGGTAGACGTGCTAAGCGGCATGGTGTATAGTGGTGGACTTGGGTTCTATAAAAACACCAGAGATGCCGCAAGCAATTTCTTCATAGAGAACCTAAGGAAAGGAAGTTACGTGCTTGAGTATGATGTATTCGTATCGCACAAAGGCAATTTCTCCAATGGCATCACTACTATCCAATGCATGTATGCACCAGAGTTTACTGCGCATTCTGAAGGGATTAGAGTGTTGGTGGAGTAATAGAATCAATAGAGTTTTGTAACGCACAGAATAGAGCTGTATTTGTCTAAAATACTGGTGTTTGTACTCAGATTGGACTATCTTGCGGTGCATCACTTTGTATTTTCTATGACAAAGCTCCTTCGACAGGCTATTATTTGCTCAATGGTTCCAATCTTTTGGAGCTTGGAAGTGTGTTATGCTCAGGCCTATACTGACATTTTTTCGCTATTTTTGATTAATAAACAAAAAATAAAACAAAATGAAACAAAATTTTCTAATTATAGTATTAACAGCAATAAGCTTTACTCTTTGTATCTCATCTTGCTCAAACAACAATCAAAAATCAAATATAGAAATAACTAAGGTGACTATAAAACCCGAAGACGTTGTTAAACATGGCGAATACCTTGTAACCATAATTGGCTGCAACGACTGCCATTCTCCCAAAAAAATGGGTGCCAACGGACCCGAAATTATTCCTGAATTAATGTTGTCGGGTTATCCTTCAGAAAGACCGATTGTAAAATTTGATAATAAGATGATTAAAGAAGGTTTCGCCATGTTTTATCCCGACCTGACAGCTTCAGCTGGCCCTTGGGGTGTTTCATTCGCAGGCAATTTAACACCTGACGAAACAGGGATAGGCAACTGGACAGAAGAACATTTTAAAAAGGC
>CALFHF010000251.1 GCA_937875855.1 uncultured Flavobacteriales bacterium | reverse complement strand
CGTATTTATATTAAATATCTTATCAGATGAGGTGGTCCTCGATAGCCATTGAACTATCGCTCTTCAGATCCTCTGCATATTTAAAGTATAAGACTGATTGAGTGATATTGACAAGTGCAAGAATCAAGAAGTTGAATATCAAATTTAATGTAAGGGAGAGGAATACTCCCAAGACTGGAATCATTCCTAAAAGTCCTCCTACAACCATAACCATCATCATTCCCATGAAAATGGATATGAAGCCCAAGAAAGATATTCCTACATATTTGAATGTCTGTCCTACACCTACCTTTGAATTGCTATAAGAAATAGCTTGTCCTACACTCATATTTCCATGTACGATAGCAGGTTGGGCTTGAATGAACTTCATGATAAGAAGACCATATCCTATCAATATTAAGAAGGTCATAGATGGCTGAAGCACACCCCCTGCTATTGCGCTAAGAGAGACCACGATGATGTATAGCAGTATTAAGAATAATTGAAACATAAACACCCAAATGACACTATTGCTAAGGGAGCGCTGCACTAATTCAGAGAACGACCATTTATGACCTTTAATGTACATCTCTACCGCCAACATATTAAAGGCAGTATACCAAGCGCCTATGAGCATAAGTGAAACACCTGATAATAGAAAGAGCAGAGCCTCTTTTACTCCAAAGTTTGCGAATATATCAGTGAAGGATTGCATCATGAGAAAGGCCAGTTCTTCAGAGTCCTGTATATCGTCCATCTGCATGAATGGAGACCAGTCAATGGTTGTGAGAATCCCAATCAGTGGTAACAAAGCCAATACTATGAACACCATGCATAGACTGCCACCCATCATAATCTCTTTGAAAGTCTTACTTAATACTGTAAAAATGCTGGAAAACGTTTGTGATCTGAACTCTTTTTGATAGGGATTCATTAGTCTATTTTTCTGCCAAGATAAGCTGCTCCATGAATTTCAGAAGAAGCATCCGTATGTTGATATAGCGGATACCTTTGCCGCGAACTGAAATTACCTATGAGCTTTTTCATTGCGAGCATAGTCTCTAGCACCCTAATCTTCTTGGCCTTCAAGCTCTTTCCACGCTTTGGGGTGAATAGATTCCAAGCTATAGTAGTGAACTATTGGACAGCATTTTCATTTGGATATTTGCTTTCAGATAAAAGTGCTTGGACAGGATTGCTTGATAAAGAATGGATTCACCTTGTCCCCATAGAAGGAATTTTATTCATAAGTCTCTTTAATGTCATGGCACTTACTGTGCAACATCACGGAGTTTCCATTGGATCCATAGCGAGCAGAACTGCGATGATTATTCCTGCGGTAATGATTATAATCTTAGACCCATTAGAGACTTTCTCTTTATCAAAAATTGCGGCAGTGGGATTGGCCTGTTTCGCAGTTATCCTTTGCACCGGAAAAGCAGACGGAAAGGCTATGGAATCTCGCTATATATACCTGCCCATCATCTTGTTCGTAGGCTCAGGGCTTATAGATTTCGGAATAGGTTATGTAGAACATTTCTTAATAACCGACCCCGCTGATGGACTGGTGTTCATTCCGTCCATATTTTTCGTGGCGGCTTGCATAGGAACCGGAATAGCTGTGTGGAGATATGCTAAGGATAAATCAGAACGATTTGCGCGCAATGACATCATCGGTGGAGTGCTGCTAGGGATTATCAATTACGCTTCGCTGTACTTCATCATTAAAGCCATGGAGACTCATCTCATCAGCGCTTCGCTTTTCTTTCCTGTAAATAATCTAGGAATCGTAATAGCAGGTGTGCTTATGGGAGCTTTCCTATTCTCAGAGAAACTCTCAAAGAAGAATAGATACGGTATTCTCCTTGGACTACTTTCTATATTGCTGATGATCTTTATAGCTGAATAGATTCATGGCTGATTCCTATCATACCATTAAGAAGAGAGGAGAATCTTTGCTCAAAGAAAAAGGGTCTAAGTTCTTCGGATATACATTTAAAGTTCGAAGCGAAGATGCCGTCATAGCATACCTAGATGAGTTAAAGAAGAAACATCATAGCGCCAGACACTTTTGCTATGCCTATAGAATAGGTCCTGGAGGAGAAAGATATCGCTCCAACGATGATGGGGAACCCTCCCATTCGGCAGGTGACCCTATCCTTAGGCAAATACAGGGAAAAGAACTCACTTATTCTTTAGTCGTAGTAGTGAGATATTTCGGAGGAACTAAGCTAGGTGTAGGTGGACTTATCCAAGCTTATGGAGAGGCGGCACTCCTTGCCATTCAAGACAGTGGAATCAAAGAAGTGGAACGCACCCAATGGTTCAAAGTAGATTTCGCATATGCTCAGATGTCGGAGGTAATGCGCTTACTAAAGAAGTATGAACTTGAAATGGAGGAACATGATTTCAATATCACTTGCAGTCTACAAGCTGAAGCTCCCTTCCGTGTCGCAGTCGAATTCATGGAAGAGCTTAATGCCATTCCATTTATAAAGGTGACTCTGGACTCTTAGTGACTAAGTATGGTCCTGATGTGCTCTGGTACACGCATGGGTTGGCCAGTTTTCAAATCTACAAATACCAAGGTTGTCCTAGCCTTATTGAGCAAGTTACCTTCTAAATCATAGGTGGTATAAGCGAACGGAAGAGCCAATCCTTGGAGAGGAATCACATCTGTCTTTATAATCAACTCATCATCGTACTTCGCAGGGCGCTTGAACTCCACAGAATAATCTTTCACAGGCAGAGCAATGCCTTGATCTTCAAGCTCCTTATAACTCAGCCCCAACTCTCTGAGCGCTTCTACCCTAGCCACCTCGAAATACTGGGCATAATTACCATAATAGCAGTAGCCCATCTTATCCGTTTCCCCATAACGCACTCTCAGCTTGAGTTCAGCCTGATAGATGGCTTTTTCCATAATCATTCTCTGTATTAACTTCGTCCGAAGATATGAATGCATTGAACAAACTGGCTTTTATCCCGCTCTTCCTTTTTATAGGCTTAACTTCTTGTAGAACCCATTGGGAAGTCAACGAAAGCTATACGGGCAACAAGACCCTGTTAGCTGCTAATGCTTCTCGTCCTGATATGGAAGCTATTATATCACCGTATAGAGATAGCTTGGATTATGTGATGAACGAAGTGCTTTGTCAAAGCGCTAACGAATTCATCATTAATCGTCCTGAGAGTAATCTTGGAAATTGGGCATCTGATGTTCTGTTGGAATGTGCAAGAGCTCAGTACAATGGAACCATAGATGCCGCCATGTTCAATACCGGAGGGCTCAGGACTGCACTGCCGACTGGCAATATCACTCGAGGAAAAATTTTCGAGCTGATGCCTTTTGACAATGAACTAGTGCTCGTTACTTTACCTTATAATGAGGTGCGGGAAATGCTTACTTATTTAGCTGTAAAAGGTGGTGAACCAGTTTCGGAGATCCAATTGAAGATCAAGGATGGAACGTATAATCAAGTAAGAATTGGGAATAAGGAATTAGAAGAAAGATCTTATGTGATTCTTACAAATGATTATCTCTCAAACGGTGGTGACAAGATGTATTTCTTCACTGAAGGAAGAAGGCTAAACAGAACACCATTAGACATTAAGGTTAGAGATGTAGTCATTGACTATTGTAGGTCTCAAGGAAAGTCAGGTAAGAGTATCACAGGAATTAAAGACGGAAGGATAAGTCATGAAAACTAGAAGATCATTTGTCAAGAAATGTGCCTTCTCATCCATAGGCTTGATAGGCTTGCGTAATTTCACTTTAGATGAGATGCCAAAAGAGGAAGTGAGGCGATTAATTATCGCTCATACGAATGACATGCACAGTCACATTGACCCCTTCCCTGCCAATGACCCCAAGTTTCCTGGTCAAGGTGGGATGGAGAGCAGAGCGAGTGAAATAGATAAACTACGTGCAGCTCACCATGATATTTTGCTCTTAGATTCAGGAGATATTTTCCAAGGCACACCGTACTTCAATTTCTTCGGAGGAAGTCTAGAGTTGAAGTTGATGAGTTTGATGGGATATGATGCATCCACTATGGGTAATCATGACTTCGATGGAGGAATGGATGGTTTCATCAAGGCAAAAGAAAGCGCAAATTTTCCCTTCATATGCTCTAACTACGAAATGAGTGACAGCCCCTTGACAGGTCATACCTTAAGTCATACCTTGTTGAAGAAAAATGGACTAAAGATTGGACTCTTCGGATTGGGAGTAGAATTAGAAGGATTAGTAGAGAAAAGAAATTTTGAAGGAGTCCGATATATGGACCCAATGGAAACAGCGAAGAAAAAGATTGAGCTGCTGAGGAAAGATTTGAAATGCGACCTTGTCATATGCCTCTCTCATCTTGGATACGAATATGAGAGTAAGAAGATAAGTGACCGCGTTTTGGCTAAAGAAGTGAGTGGTATAGACCTTATTTTAGGAGGTCATACGCATACCTTCCTAGAAAGTCCGGTAATCGTTAGACATGATTCAGGATGGGAGACGAGGATAAATCAAGTAGGATGGGCAGGAGTGAAACTCGGCCTTATCGACCTGAGCATGAGTAAAGAAGCTGGTAAAAAAGAATGGAGACATTTAAGCTGATTTCAGGAAAGCCATGATTATCTAGGGAGACAGGATGTGCACTATGCAAAATATTTTTAAATAATCAACCGCGATTCTGCTTTTTTTTTCACTTAATTCACACAATCTTTGTCGGGTAGAAGAAAGGAACACACGAAGTGGTCTAATCTCCTACATAACATTGATTTTTATTGACCCTTTAACCTAAACTCGAATCGACTCATGAACAAGACTTGTGAACATGTATGGACCGAATGTATAAAAGTCATCAAGGACAATGTGACCATGCAAGGTTTCAAGACTTGGTTTGAACCTATAAGACCCATCAAGTTAGAAAACTACATCTTAACCATCCAAGTGCCCTCCCAATTCTTCTATGAATGGTTGGAAGAGCACTACATAGATCTTCTTAAAAGTACGATCAAAAAGGAGTTAGGCAAAGAAGGTAGATTGGAGTATTCTATTGTAATGGAGAATAGTACTTCTACTTCCAAGCCTTATACCGTAAAGATTCCTACTACGAACCGGAGAGCTTTGAAGAACCCCGCTGTGAATATCCCATTGGATCATAGCAGCACGCCTATAAAGAACCCCTTCATAGTTCCAGGACTTAAGAAAATCAATGTCGATTCTCAGTTGAACCCGAATTATTCTTTCGAGAATTTTATCGAGGGAGACTGTAATCGTTTGGCCAGATCTGCTGGTTATGCAGTCGCTAACAAACCTGGAGGCACCTCATTCAATCCTTTATTGATTTATGGTGGAGTTGGTCTTGGAAAGACTCACCTCACTCATGCTATCGGTATTGAGATTAAAAATAAGTTTCCTCAAAAGACTGTACTTTACGTTTCTTCAGAGAAATTCACGCATCAGTTTGTTGATTCTATCAGAAACAATAATCAGAATGATTTCATCCACTTCTATCAGATGATGGATGTGCTCATTATAGATGACGTGCAATTCTTCGCTGGAAAAGAAAAGACACAGGACGCTTTCTTCACGGTTTTCAATCACCTTCATCAATCAGGTAATCAGATCATCTTGACTTCTGATAAACCACCTGTGGAAATGCAAGGGATGGAACAGCGACTACTCTCTAGGTTTAAGTGGGGCTTATCGGCCGACCTTCAAATCCCAGGTCTGGAGACTAGGATAGCGATCCTTGAAAAGAAAATGTACGCTGATGGTATTGAACTTCCTAAAGAAGTAATAGAATACCTCGCATACTCTATAAGCACTAATATCCGAGAGCTCGAAGGCGCTCTCATCTCTCTCATCGCTCAAGCTTCTTTGAATAAGAAAGAAGTGAATCTGGATCTTGCGAAACAGATGATTGATAAGTTCGTGAAAAACACGGCCAGAGAAGTGAGTATAGATTACATACAGAAAGTCGTTTGTGATTATTTCGATCTACCTATAGAATTACTCAAGTCCAAGACAAGGAAACGTGAAGTGGTACAAGCTCGTCAAATCGCGATGTATTTCGCGAAGAAGATGACCAAGAGCAGCCTTGCCAACATAGGTATGCACTGCGGTGGAAAAGACCACGCTACTGTGCTTCATGCATGCAGAACCGTGAATAATCTTCATGAGACTGACAAGCAATTCAGAAGATACTTGGAAGACTTAGAGAAAAAATTGAGTATTCAATAATTCATTTATTTAATCCTTGAGCAGGAAGGAAAGGACCGGGCCATTAGGTCCGGTCCTTTTTTGTTAAGCTTATACCATGAAAGTACTAATGGTTTGTCTTGGAAATATATGTCGCTCACCTGTCGCTGATGGGCTTATGCGTCAGCATGCTCAACAAGCAGGGATGAACATAGACGTAGATTCATGTGGAACTGCTTCCTATCACATAGGCGAAGCTCCTGATCATAGGTCACAAGCAAGTTGCACGCGACAAGGGTTAGACATCAGCTTCTTGAGAGCTAGGCATTTCAAGAAAGAAGATCTCGCAGAATTCGACCATATCTTTTGCATGGATATTCAGAACATGAAAGATGTGACGAAGCATGCATACACAGATATTGAACGACAGAAAATTTCCCTCTTTCTAGAAGCAGCTTTTCCTGGGAAAAATGCAGCTGTTCCTGATCCTTATACCGGGTCTGAAGATGGATTCAATTCCGTATTCAAACTGTTGGACCAAGGATGTGCAGCGTGGATTAAAAAATGGCAAGACGCATGAAAGGAAAACTATACCTAATCCCCTGCCCTATTACAGAGGGAAAAGACAGCTCTGTTATACCTGTTTCAACAGCGAGTTCTGCATTGAAGTGCAAAGTATTCATAGTAGAGAATGTGAAACATGCACGCAGATTTCTTAAGGCATTAGATTCTGATATTGACATAGATTCTCTGCAATTCTATTCTATGGGAAAACATGCTGAACCCCATGAAATGGCTGATGCCATTCAACACTTGAACACTGGACTAGATGTAGGGATAATGTCTGATGCAGGTTGTCCTGCTGTAGCTGATCCTGGCTGGGAAGCTGTGCATATGGCACATGAACAGGGCGCTGAAGTTCATCCCTTAGTAGGTCCTTCCTCTATCCTACTCACCCTCATGGCTTCTGGTTTAAATGGTCAGAATTTCACTTTTCATGGTTACTTACCAATAGATAAGAAGGAAAGAATTTCAGCACTCAGAAATATGATCAGCGAGACTTCACGCTCAGGGATTACTCACCTGTTCATGGACACTCCTTTTAGAAATGAAAAACTATTTCAAGATGTGCTCAGCTCTGCCAATGCAGATATGAGATTATGTCTTGCCCAAGATTTAACGGGTCCCTATCAATGGATTAAGACGATGAGCATTTCAGATTGGAAGAAGAAGAAACCTATTTTCAAGAAGATTCCGATGATGATGGCCTTAGGTCATTGACCCCAGCACGGAGCTATTAAGTTTCTCTTATTCGAGGACGAACCACAACTCTTAGAGCTATATATTGGAATATGCATTCCAACATAGAGATCTGTTCCGTAAACATCCTCACCATCAAAGAGCCTGAATAGGTCATCAGACCCCAAATAGAAGTACTGAAATCTCAAGCCCAAACCCACTCTGAATGTGTCGTAGTTTACTAAAGAAAGAGGTAATCCCACTTCCATTATCTTACGCACATACCTAGGAGTCACGCTGAAGGATGATGCTCTCGCGAGATCAAATTCCTTTGCCCCTTTCCACGGAAGGACCATAGCTGCTGACAGGTGAATTCCTTTTTCAAAATCATAGTCTCCATGAATATTTATAGCTCTAGGCAACTTTACTTTATAGGATGATTCTCTTGTAGTAATGTTCTGGTCATTTTCTACTCGCACTTGGAGAAGGCTGTCTAATTGTTCTAGCTCTGACACCTCCGTATTTATGTAGTCTAACCAGACAACGTCAGCTAATGAAGTATTCGTCTTGAATGCATTGGTCTTGAAGTTCACTCGTCCTAGATCTGTTATGGATAGCCCGACCATGTATTTGTATGCACTCTGACGACAGCTAGATTTAGCGTTGAAAGGAATATAATCAGGGCGACCATTCTTCATTCGTTTGTAGACGGCTCCCAAATCAGTTCCCCAGCCATTTCCCCCACGGAATGTGAAGTCAGATACCGCATAGCTTCCACTAAAATCATTAATGAAGATATCCTGCGAAGTCACTCTGAAATCCATCGCATCTATATTAAGTCCCACATGACCCAAGCCATACAGTCGCTTCAGGCCTATTCCAAAATTCAAATGATCTTTCTCAGTAAGTCTGACCATGTGTGCCCAAGTCAATTCTAGTTCTCCCCATGACATGAAGGATGCAATAGAACCATCTCCTTTGTAGGCCTGATCATACTGAGGGGAGAATCTAAATCCATGAAAAACGAATCGGCTCAATTCAGGGGCGACATCTCGAGCATAAAAGTGATTTCGGATACGCGTTGAAATCCCGAAAGATGATAGACCAACAGAAAGATAAGCTGCAGGCCCTTCTATGCGCACATCCATGGTCGCGCTCTTAGCATACGAGGCTAGGTTTTCATCTGAGTCTTTTAATCTTCCGCTGAAGAGGTCTGGCAGATTGAATCTCTTTCCTTCATAGAAAGCAAGGTCATTGAGCGCAAACATATTGGCTCCAGCGAGGTGAATACTCAAATAGACTTTAGGATCGACAGCCAACGCAGGATTAAACTCAGCACTTAAGAAAGGCATGTACTCGCTTTGGATCAAGGGCAATCGGTCTTGCGCTCGTGATTGAAGCGAAGCGAGCAACGTACAAAACAGTAAGATGGGGAAGCGCAGATGGCCCATTTAACAAATATGGCCAGTATCGCTGAGAAATCCTCAATAAACGACCATTTTCAACAAATAAATTGAAGGCCTATGCAGGGACTTTTTCACCGAATTGTAAGCGAATGATAAATCGAAGCGGGGTCCAAGGTTCTATTCCGACTTGCTTCACCCCTTTTTTGCCATAGGCAAACTCAGAAGGCATGACTACTTCTATGACATCATTCAGGTCCATATCTAGGACTATTTTCTCCATACCTGGAATGAGCGTCCCTTTCAGCGCTCGGCCATACATAAGCTGAGCATCAGGATCAGTTCCTTGCGAATAAATGAGTGTGCCATCGAGCAGATAACAATCATATATCACCATCACCTCTGTTTGGCTAGGCACAGGGCCTTTAGCTCCTCTTTCCAGTTTTCTAAGATACATTCCATCTATAAACTCGAAAGAAGGCTCTGCTTGATCAGCAGCGAGGAATTCAGCAACGCTTTTTCCTTCTATCTGTCTCTTCAACTCCGAGACTGCCTCGAGTTCTGAGTTCCATTGAGCTGCACTATAGATTTCCTTTATGCGCAGTCGGAGGCTTCCGTATCCTAACGATGTGTCTAGACGCGTCCCGAAATCATACCCCACCATGCGCGGTGCTATCCTCACGCTAATGCTGTCTTCTTTTTCAAATCTATTCAGCAGTCCTTTCAATCCTTTAGCTTCAGTATCGCATTGGATTACGCTTTCTATGCTTGGACTCCATCCCTTTTCATCTCCTTGAAAAACTGATGAAGTAAAGAGTACCATGTCTCCACTTTCTACTTTTCGCTCATGGCCTCCGAAGGATTCTATCTTGTAATATATCCCCTCTTTTATCTCCGAAAAACCAGTATTCACTGCTGTTTTACAAGAATAAAGAGTGAGTAATACCCCAGCCATAAGAAGCCATAAATTCCTCATCTCAGACTGACCAATGTGATGTCATACACAAGTGTAGAATGAAGTGGAATCTTTACCATATCACCCGTAAGGCCATGCGCTAAATGAGGGGGAAGAATCACTTTGGCTTTATCTCCTGGAGACATAAATAAAATAGCCTCGTGAATCCCTGATTCTATGTCAGCATGGCCTATGACAAATCTCTTGGCTTCATTTTCTTTCGTCATGGAACAAAGCGTGCCATCTAGCAGTGTTACTTCATACTGCACTTCGGCTGTCATACCATCCTCTGCTTGTGTACTGTCCTGTCCTTCTTCATAAATCCAATAACGAAGCCCTGTCCCTGACTCCTTCATTTCCCAGCCTTTTTCTCTGACAAAGTGATTAATGAGAATCTTATCGTCCTTGATCAATTGCTTATTGACGTGAATGAGTTGTTCATCTATCTCTTCTTGAGTCATGCTCGCTTTTGGCTTTTGGTTCTTGCATGAACCACATGAGATTAAGGATATAACCAACATCAAAGAAAGGATGTCTTTACTCTTCATAGTTTCTCTTGGATAATCTTCTCTATGATTTGAGATACCTCAGCCAAAGATTGCCCTGACCTAGCCCCTGCAGCGTTCTTATGTCCTCCACCTCCGAAGGCTTCTTTAGCAATGACATTCACATCGACATCTCCCTTGGAGCGAAAAGAAATCTTCACTACTCCATCTTTCTCTGAAGCCAATGCTGTGAAAGTACAATCCTTAATGCTGAGGCCGTAATTCACGAACCCTTCAGTATCACCAGCCTGATAGTTGTATTTACTCAACACCTCAGCACTTAACGTCATAAAGGAGGCCTTCTTCTCAGGATAGGCTAAAAGTCGTTCTGATAGCAGATGACCTAAGAGTTGGAGTCTATTCAAGGAATTCACATCGAAAAGGTCTGACTGCACATCTTGTGGCACAATTCCTTTCGCAATAATAGTTCCTGCAATTCTATGCGTATCAGGATGAACGTTGTATTTGAACGAACCTGTATCGGTAAGTAGACCACAGTATACTGATGTGAAAAAATCAGTGCCCAACGTATCTATAGCGCCCAATGCCTCTATAAGTCGATAGACTAATTCACAGGTACTGCTCGCTTCTGTATCTGAAAAGCTCAATGAAAACTCTTCTGCCGGATGTAAATGATGATCTATTAGGATTTTCTCTGCCTTAGATTCAATCAAGAATTTACTCATGGACCCTACCCTATCAAGCTTATTAAAGTCAAGGCAAAAGATTGCTTTGGCCTCTATAATGAGTTGAGAAACTTTTCTTGGATCCTGATCATACAGTAAGATCTCATCAGAACTTGGAAGCCAATTCAGGAAAGGTGCAAATGCATCAGGCATGATGACCGAATGCTCTTTTCCTATACTTTTCAGGTAATATGATAATGCCAAGGTGCTTCCTACAGCATCTCCGTCAGGAGACCTATGCCCTATAATAACCGTAGTTCCTGCTTGTGCAAGGACAGTTTGAAGAGCGCTTAACTTGTCTTTAGTGAAAATCATGTGGGCACAAAGGTAAAAGAGTCAGACACCTAAAGAGCATGTACAGGTTTGATTCCAACTCTTAAGACTGTACTTTTGCCGCGAATTAAAAAAACACTTGTAAAAAATCACACCTATGGCCGGTAAAAGAACTTTCACCATGATCAAGCCTGATGGCGTTGCGAATGGTCACATTGGCGCTATCCTTGAAAAGATTAATGGAGCTGGATTCAGCATCAAAGCGATGAAATACACACGATTGAGCACTGAAGATGCCAAGAGTTTTTACGCAGTGCACAAAGAGCGTCCGTTCTATGGTGAGTTAGTCGAGTATATGACCTCTGGTCCTATCGTAGCGGCTATCCTTGAAAAGGATAATGCGATGGAGGATTTCAGAACCTTGATAGGTGCTACTAATCCCAAAGAAGCTGCTCCAGGAACCATCAGAGCATTGTACGCAGAATCTATTGCTGCGAATGCAGTGCATGGTTCTGATAGCGATGAGAATGCTGCTATGGAAGCTTCATTCCATTTCTCAGGAAGAGAGATTTTCTAGACTATTGCTTTACAACCTTTATGAAAGAAGGCCCTGCAATTAGATTGCAGGGCCTTTCTTTTTTCATTCGTTTCGATTACTCGACACTAAGTCTTTGAATAACTGTAATCTCATCACGGGTTACTCTGATAAGGTACATTCCAGTATGAAGCTCTTCATCAAACCTCAAGGTATAATTCATCTCTTCACCTTTCACCGCGACCTGTTCTGTTTGAATTAATTTTCCTAAGATATCCAGAACTTCAATGTTCGCCATTCCTTCTAACCAAGATGCTGATTTAAAGTTCAATCTCACTTCTTCTCCGCTATTTGGATTAGGGAAAAGGCTGAAGTGCCCCTCATCTCCTGCAATCAACTTGGAAGCAGAAACATGACCAGAGTTCACAGTCGGATTCGCTTGAATCGTCAATGGACAACTTGCTGCATAATCACCCCATAACCCTTGTACTCTCGCTCTCACTGCCACATCATACGTTGCTCCTGATTGCAATGGCATATTAGTTAAGTGGAATGCTAGTGAAAGTGTTCCTGTCATTTGTGTTAAGGCTTGTCCTCCTAATGTGGGCGTGAACCTCCACTGGTATTGATCAGCTCCATATACTTGATCAGCCAAGATGTAATTGCTGTTCGGGAACAGGTAGGTTCCATTACAGAATTGCGCTCTTACAAACGTTGCTGGAGGTTGTGACAGCATATTGATACTACATACATCTCCTGGTGTTGACCATGTTCCATTCACTTGCACTTCTACAGTCACTTGATAGGTCTTTCCATACTCTAATCCTGGAACATCACTTAATAACAAACCATAGCTTGTTTTTGTTCTGGTATGTGTCAATATTCCATCAAAGAAGGTGAATCTATATGCAGTTGCATTGGGCACATAGACTGCTAAGAGTTGATCTTGCAACCCAAAATCATTTATTCCTTGGCAATACTGAGTTCTGATATTGCTCTCAGTCACACCTCCAAGGCCCATAGTACACGCGGATCCATATTCGCTCCATAATGTCATGGTAGTTCCATTAACGTTGACTATCAAAGCGTGTCGTGCCTGTGCATCGAAAAGAGCATTGAAAGGTATTCCAGCGAAGTCGTTGAACTGGAAGAACTGACTTTGATTTCCTACTTTGGTTTTCACGTAGGAACTAGAAGTAGACTGATCCGTTAGCTTCACTTCATAGCCTGCTGCAGCTACCGTAGTATATGGATAGAGCTGATTAAAATCCTGACGCTCCGGAGTGAACCATGAACTCGATTGATAGTTTGTGATTCCGCAGTAGATGTCTCGTATTCCTCCGATTGCGAACGTCTTTACCAACACCCTCACCTGACCGCTTGTGGGTCCTCCTGTGCCCTTATCGTATGTCCTGAAGTAATAGGTGTTCCCTACCATGAGCCCTCCTACCCAAGCGCGTTCTAGCTCACCGAGCCCATAGTTGTCAAAGCATCCTAGACTGGTTCCCGCACAGCCATCAAAAATCTCAATGACCATGTCAGAGGTTCCTCCAACATCCTGAGTGATGACTATATCATTGGCACTTTGGGCTACCCAGCTGTACCAAGTGTCATCATCGGCATCTCCTATACAAGCCGCCAAAGTCTGAGTTGCGCCTGCTACGGAAAGTGTATCCCAAAGTGGATATCCAAATAAACTTGGTGTTAGACTGATAGCACCTGCACAGTTATCGTTGACCAAACCACCGCCACATGCAGGTGATGTTACCACCGTAACTTGACTGGTACATGTGCTGCTGTTTCCACATTCATCCGTAACAGTTAATGTCACCGTGATAGGACTTAATGGAACATCAGCACAGGTGAAGCTAGTTCTATCAATGGCCAAAGTCACTGAAGAACACCCGTCTGAACTTCCGTTATCTACTTGCGAAGCTGCCAATGCTCCGTTCCCTGAACCATCAAGATTCACAGTTACATTTTGACACACTGCAGTAGGAACCAAATTGTCGGTCACCGTAATGTTCTGAGCACAGCTTGAAGAATTAGAACTCACATCTGTTGCGATGAATGTCCTCACCACATTGAAACTACCAGCCGAACACGCTCCAGCTAAATCGCTGAAGGCAAGCGTTGGAGATCCATCGCAGTAATCTGTAACCACTGGAAGTCCTGTGATTCCTGTATTCAACACATCAGCACAACTCACTGTTACTGTTGCTGGACATGGATAACATACCTGAAGAGAATTGAAATAGGCATCGTTCGCACCAAGTCCACCTGCATCGAAATTGAAGAATCTCGCTTGTGAAATAGCTTGTGCTCCTGACCCCGGTGTCATCATAGTAGATGTTCCCGTGATGGTCGAGCTGTCGCTCAATTTTGTAATCACATAATCAAGTGTGGTAGCACTACTCTGATATAACTCTATGGTCAATCCTTGATCCGTGAAACTCATTCCTGTAGCATTGGCTCCAGATGCATCATTGATTGTATAACCGCTTCCTCCTCCTACGAAGAAGAACTCCCATAGATTTTGCCCAGATGCATTTCTTAGACCTATTCCAACAGTTCCACCTGAGTTAATAGATCCGTTATCCATTGCAAGAGAAATACTTGAACCCTGGAAAAGTGCATTATCTATAGACAAGGATGCTTCAGATAACTGACCTGAATTCGCATACATTCCCCAGCTTTCTCCTGCTAAGTCTATATTAGATGATCCAATGAAATGTCCTGCCTGTGAAGGATTTCCATTTGAAGTAGCAAGACTCCATGTTCCAAAGATGGCTGTATTTCCATCTCCGGTCTGCCAGCCGTCATTATAGCTTCCCAGATTCGCAGACTCAGTTCCACACTGTCCTTCCATTACTGGAGCAGTCACATCGGGACTACACCCAACAATGGCACATGATACTGGCGCGGTGAATAGTGAATTCACTGTCGCTGTGCATCCTGCATCGGCACTGAAGGAAGCGGTCACGTTTACTGCATTTCCATCTGCTACTAATCCCACCAAAGTTACTGTCTGTGGGCTAGTTCCAATGGCGAATGTTTGTCCGTTCACGACAAGATTTCCTGATGCTGGTGCATTCGTAAACGTCACAGTCACATCATTGGAATAGGTATCCGTGGATGGGTTACAGGCCGTCTGGTTTCCACCATTAGTCACCGCATCTACTGAACAAGGAGGAACTGGACTTGCCTTCACAATGAACAACCCGTCCTCGATGGAACTAATGATGATATTACCACTCGCGAAGTATGGATAATTACTCCAGGCTCCATTGAACTGAGCTGAATTGCTTGCGGGATACACATCAAAGAAGCCTACTTCCGTAAGATTGGCATTTGCCACATCAGAGATGTCAAGTACCCTCAATCCTCCTCTGTAATTGGCCTGATAAAGAGAATCCCCCTTTACATAATTGTTATGGTCAATAGCTGCAATACTTGATTCGAAATAGCCTAAGAACACAGGTATATCCAAGTCAACAATATTCCAGATGTATGTGCGCGTATTATGAGCATAGTTCTGCTCATCAAACTCATCGTTCATCAAGAAAAATTGGTGATCTTCAGTCACCCATCCTTGGTGGGCATATGAACTTCCTGCGTATCCGGTTCTAGAAATTTGTTGAGGATCTAATTTATCATCCACATCCACGATGGTGAAGGTGTCTTCATTAGAAGCAAATGCAATTTCAAGGCCTTGGTATGTCACATCAGGCCCATTATATACTACTACTTGGGCATCATGCGTGTATCCATCGGCAGAGAAGCCTCCAGCAACAACAGGTGCAAGCGGATTCTGGATATTCACAAAGTGTAGCCCGCCAGAATTTTGATTCGACCCAACTATATAAGCAAATCCAGTAGCCTCATTGATTACGATATTATGAGCACTTCCTACTCCACTGTAATGAGCTGTATTGGTAAAGGTTTGTGGAGTGACCACATTTCTCAAGAGTGTTAAATCAAAGACCTGCATTCCATGAGACCCAACATTATCAGCTACAATGAAAGCGTAGTTATTATAGACCTTCATATCTCTCCAGATATTAGAAGAGGAATGTGTGGGAAGTTTTCCCAGATATCTAGGATTCAATGGATCAGATACATCTACAAAAGCTGTCCCGTTGGTCATTCCGAAAATGGCGTATTCTTTGTCATCCAATGGATCAGTCCATCCCCAGATATCATTTCCTTCCACTCCCCCTGATGCTCCCATTTCAGCTAAGGTCAAGTGACCTTGAAGATCATAATTATCACAAGGATATACTCCTGCGAAACCACCTACACAAGGCGTATTGGATCCTATCAAGGTAGAGAAGGAGAATGGCCCTGACCATGTGCTAGAATCTCCCACTGCACATATTGCGCGCACATAGAAATCATAATCGGTGTTCTCCGTTAATCCACTTAAGCTATATGGATTAGCACTTGTAGGTGCAATTACAAATCCAGTTCCTTGAGTAAATCCATCAGCACCCCATTCTATAGCCCATTCAGTGGCTGTTCCTCCTTCAGTCCAATTCAGAGAGGCAGTGGTGGTTGTTACATTTGAAGCTAGACCGGCAGATGGCGATGGGCATCCAGGGATGTCTTCACATACTTGAACTCTAACAAAATCCACTGAAAGATCTCCGGTAAACCCTGTGCCTGTGGCCTCCTGCTGAAATCGTATGTATACCGTCTGGCCTATATAGCTAGTTAAGTCTAATCCAACTGGTGTCCATGACTCCGTAGGCCCAGTTTGAATCTCGCCAATAGAAGTGAAGAGATTTGTAAAAGGGCCTGCTGCGCTTGTACCCACACCCACTCTGAGTGTTCCTATATCTGCTCCATAGGCATAGAAGTAAAAGGAGAGTTCTACGTCATCTAAGGCAGCCGTAAGATCTATGGCTGGTGAAACCATGTTGGCTGTAGCCGAAGATGGCCCTGATGACTCAAAGTTCGCGTAATTAGCCCCACTATAAGCAGCACTAGGCCCTGTTCCTGTAGACTGTGCGTTTCCTGGTATTTCCCATGTACCGTTTGTAGCGGCTGAGATATTACCTGTCCAACCTCCTATGGCGTCAAATTCTTCAGTGAAAATGTATGAAGGTTGATTTCCTGCGCCACAGCTCACCCCAGTGATAGGTGGTGGTGGTGCCGATAATGTGGTAAATGAAAATGGACCTGTCCAATTACTTGTACCATCTATTGCTCCGCAGTCAGCTTGAACGTAGTACTCATAAGTAGTGCTAGCTAAACCTGCTATCCATGTATAGGCATTACTCACTCCACTATGTTCAGGATTCTGATCTGGCGTGAAAGGGCTTGCTCCTATATCGATATTCCAAAGTGTGGCTGTTCCATTTTCTGTCCAGCCAAGGTCTGCTCCTACTGCCGTGATATTAGAAACTGTCATAGCACTTGGTTGAAAACAGGTTACAGGTGCTCCTAAACAAATATCAAGGGACCAACTATTTAATGATCCACCATCTCCATCAGCACCGTCTACTATGGTTAAAGTCCATGTTCCAGTCACACTTTCTCCATTAAAAGCGGCTAGTGACTGTGTAGGTTGATATTCTAGGCCGGTCGTTGGGGGACAGGGTATTGCACCTGCTGTCGCTGCATCATCTAATTCTAAGTCGAAGTTATCTTGGCTCGTGCATATGCCCGCAAATAAAGTCCGCACTGTTCCTAGTGGACTTGTCAATGTGAAACTTAAGTCAGCCATATACGAGTGAGTACCTATCAGATTCCTCACATCAAGATCCAGAACTGTACCTGCAGTTGCAATAGTAATGGTAGAAGTGATTGTTGAGGTGCCAGAGGCACTGATGGACTTCGGCACATCAGTACTTGCACTTAGAATGCAAGAAGATGTAGTGAAAGAGAAGATACCAGAATTTCCAACTGTCCCACAATCGTTTAATCCACTTACTCTCCAGAAATATTGGGTATTTCCAACAAGTCCAACAGAAGTATATGAATTCGAAGAAAGTCCAGTGGCATTGTCAACTATGGTAACAAAGGCAGCATCAGTTGCAATATCAATACTATAACTCTGACCTGTACCTCCTAATGAAGTCCAGCTGAAGTTCGTTGGCATTGCCACGGAAACAGCGGCATCAGCAGGTGAGATTAGTGTTACAGGGCCAGCAGGTGTTTCTGACACAATCAAGGTTAAATTCAGTGTCTTAGGGCTAGTAGTACTTGTTCCAGTTACGGTGAAAGGATACGTGCCTGCTGTCACTGCTGCTGTGTTAGAAATAGTCAAAGTGCTTGCACCAGGAGGTGTCACTGGGTTTATAGAGAAAGCACTATTAGCTCCTGCTGGTAGTCCAGCTACTGATAATGTAACAGGATCAGTGAAAGACCCTAACTGATTCACCTGAATGGCATAGGTGGCATCAGCTGGCTTACATACGCTTGCACTGCTACTGGTTACAGAGAGTGTGAAATCATCAGCAGCTCCGGGAATGATGGTGAAATTATTATTAGAGATGTCGAAGAAGATATTATCCGCTGCACGGACCATGATTCTTGCTGTGCTTGTATTCACGTTAGGAACTGTGATAGATTGTGTTCCGTCATTCGCTGTTCCTGCAAGTATGACCGTAGGGTATGTAAGACCTCCATCTGTAGATAAAACGATGTCAACAATGGCGCAGCTCACTGGTGCCAGATTTGAATTAGCAACATTCCACGTCACTGTTTGTGATGTAAAGGCTGTCCAGGAAACTCCAGTGCTCGTAGGGTAGTTGACTACAAATGGTCCAGCTAAAGCATTAAATGAGATTGAAAGGTTCTGATATTCTGGACAACCAGCGACTGGGTCATTATCCCGCACAGTCAATTTCCAATTCATATTCCTTGAGACCCCAGGTAATACTTCCCATGTTGGACTTATGCCCGCTGTGAGATTAGGAAGGTTAGGTAGGTAACGTGTGGGTGAAGAGGATGGTGAGAGTGACCTAAAAGTAGGGCCTCCTGTATTGGTCGAAACTGGCGGCTGGGTCGCCACAGCTGGGTCTTGCTGCTCCCAGCAATATGTCAATGAGTTTCCTGGATCAGTGTCAACTGCTGTCGCTGTGAGAGCAAATGGTGTGCTCACAGGAAGCACATGGCTCGAAGGCATTCCAGAAATGGTTGGATTGTTATTCGAGACTGTGGTGATAGTCGCACAACTTCCCCCAGTACTGGCATTACTAATGAAATTTCCGATTTCCACTTGATTCCAACCATTAAAATGGTCATTGCTGTTATTCTGCACATTTGGTGCACATATGCCCGCATATCCCATGATAGAAGATCCTGAGCCGCACTCTACTGATGCCGATGATCGGTTGCAAGAGTTATTCTGAGTATGATTTCCTCCGAATTGGTGTCCCATTTCGTGAGCTACATAGTCAATATCGAAGGGATCACCTACAGGAGCTCCGCTCCCTGTTACACCTCCAGCTTTAATTGAGGTACATGGACTTTGTAAATAGGCAACTCCCCCTCCACCTGTTGAAAAGACATGCCCTATGTCATAGTTTGCGGATCCAATGACCGCATCACAATTCGATTGGTTCTGCCCGAGCATTGTACCACCATTCCCATTTGTGTATGGATCCGTGGATCCATTGGTGTAGATGATGAGATTATTGTTTGTCACGATATTCATTTTGATACCGAAGTCTCTGATATATACTCCATTTACTCGGTTCATACTTGTGACCTGTGCTGCAGCAGCACCAGCTACTGTCCCTCCATGGAAAGCAGTGTATTCTCCAGTTGCCGCCAGCGCGAGACGATACTCTTTAAGCTCACAATTGGTGTAAGGAACTCTGTTCTGCGGGGCTACGAAGTCCTTTGGGGCATCAGAAATGTCGGAAACCCCGCATGTGAAGACTTTAGTTGTTGTGAAATGTGCTCTGTCGTACACGATGTAATGGTCCTTATCAGAAGTGTTGTGCGTGTATGGGTCAATGAAGACTGTACTCTTTCCTGCTCGCATTATCATGGCATGGAAACCTTGTATGGTCATATCAAATCTCACATACGTACCTGGTTCTTGTACTGCGTAACCCACATAGGTCATCATGTCAGGAAATTTCTCTCCATATCCATCTTCCCATATAGGGGACTCTTCAACTGCTATTCGCAAGAATGATCCATCAGGAAGTGGTAATTCAATGAAAATGGCGTCATCAATCTGATATGAACTCCTTTCGGCTGGAGCACTATTCAAGATTGATTTCATAGCATCAACATCTAAGTTAAAGGTCTTGTAATCGCTAGGCACAATGACCCGTGAGGACTTGACTTCTATCCGAGATTCATTCACCTCTTGCCATATCTGCGCATTAGAGATATTGACCTGAGAGAAAAGAAAAAAGCATAGGAATATTACCCTCAAAAGGGACTTTGGATTGGAACATCTTTTCATTCTACCTTTTTATTGAAGACTAAAAATACCGAAAAAGAGGCCTTTGAGGAAAATTATTTCTCCACAAAAAAAAGGCCCTTTTGCCATAAAAGCAGAAGGGCCTTGGAACCGTGTTGTTAACTAGTTTTACCTTACGATAAACTTAAGTACCTGACTTTCACCATTCTGAGATAGTCTTAAAAGGTACATTCCAGTGTTAAGTGCTGTATCAGGTGTTACTTTGAATTGACTAGAGCCTTTGACAGGTATGACGCCTGAGTAAACCATTTTACCAGTGATGTCCATAATTTCAACGCTCACATTGCTTTCGATACTGTTCTTCTGGTTCGCAGCGACTATGAACTCAGCTCCGTCATTCGGGTTAGGATACATGGAGAAATAGTTATCGCTGGTGATTGCTTTTTCAGCTGCGGTGTTATTTCCTGTTCCAATTGTTGGTGGCGCAACCACTGCGATGTCACATGCTGTTGCATAATCTCCCCAAACTCCTCCTGCAAAAGCTCTCACTTGAACTGAATATGACGTTCCTGCTGCGAATGGCAATGACGTCAAGTGGAATGCGAAGGACAAGCTGTTATTCACTTGTGTCAATGCTGTTCCGCCAAGTGTTGGGCTGAACTTGAACTCATACTTACTCGCTCCTAGCACTTGGATGGCAAACAGATAATTTGAGTTAGACAATACATATGTTCCTCCACAGAATTCAGGCTTGAGATTCGTGTCTTCTGGTTGTCCTTGCATGAAGATTGTACAGGCTGCACCTGGCAATGTCCACACTCCATTGATCCTAGCTTCTACGGTCACACTGTATGAATTACCATACTGTAGCCCATTTCCTGCGCTTCCTACAGAATAAAGGAAGACTCCGTAGTTCGTAGATTCTTTAACGAATGTAGAAGAACCAGAGAATGTGAATCTGTATCTGTTAGCTCCAGCAACATAGACTGACTGAATCTGATCAGCTAAATAGTAATCTGTGGCTGCAGCGCAATACTGTGGCTTCAATTGAGCAGTGGGAGCTGCACCAAGAGAAACAGTACATGTAGTTCCAAAATCACTCCAATACGCATCCAAAATTCCATTGGCTGGTAAAACTACTCTATGCTGCACAGTTACATCATAGGTCTTGCCATACTGTAATCCAGGAACATTGGACAACTGAAGATAGAATCCATCAGTTACGGGTTGTTGTACAACTACATCTAGTGGTCCTCCTTGTTCTTGGAATCTGAATCCGTATCCAATGACTCCGACTCCAGGATTTGTATACAACTGGCCCAATTCATCACGCTCGGCATAGATTACTTGTGGCAATGACATTCCAGTAGCACCGCATGAAGCTCCGTACAATTGACCATCTTCGAAAGTCTTGACCATGACTTGAACACTGGTTGAAGCTGAAGCTCCTGTGGCTGCATCGTATACTCTGAAGTAATACTCTGCTCCTTCAGTCAAGTTACCTGCCAATGCACGTTCGATAGATCCTGCACCGTAGTTATTGAAACAACCTAGTGAAGTTCCACCACAAGCGCTGAACAATTCTACCACCACATCATATCCTGCAACTGGGTCTTGAGCAATGATTATATCATTCGCAGAATTTGCCACGAACTTGAACCATATGTCATCACCTGCATCTCCAGCACATCCTGGTAGGCTTTCACTTCCTCCTAGTTGGAATACTTCCCAGTTAGGAATACCGAATACTGAAGGGGTGATGGAGATCGCATCAGCACAGTCCTCGTTATTGGCGCAGATTACGTTCGCAGCACCTGGTGTGATGCAAGAGATGATGAAGTCAGCGCTGTTATCATTGGTGTCTGTTCCATTAGGGGTCCTAGAAAGACCAGAACCTGATTCAGCGCCATTGTCAGTTGGTGCACCGGCAGTTTCGGTGATTCCTGCTATCGTTCCCTCATAGGTCATGGCGTCAATTTGAATGCCGAGATATAAAAGCTCAACCCCGTCAGGAGCGCCATTCTGTAATAAGTTATTGGGTAAAACAACCTCATCTACATTAGGAACGCTAGCGTTTCCTAGAACATAATAATCACCTGGAGCTAGCGTCACTGCTGCCAAAGCAAAGGTGTTATAGACAGTACTGTTGGAACCGTTCCACAGCTTCACTTCGAAATTGCTCAGGTCCAATCCGACTGCACCAGCATTATACAACTCGATGAATTCTCCTGGGTCATTGGCTTCTGGCTGATCGTAATCCACCTCATTGATTACCAATTGTGGAAGAGGTTCACAAGTGACTCCTGTAACCGTTTCTTGGATGGAGCACGCTGAATTAGATACAGACACCGTGTAAGAAGAAGTCGTTTCTGGCATAGTGACCGTGAATTGACCAGGTCCTGTTCCTGCTGTTATCGTGATAGCTGACTGACTTTGAGGGGCAGGAACTACTGTAACCGTAAGATCCTCTGTTTCAAACGAAGCATCATAATCGAATGTAGCGGTGTATGTATCTATAGCTGCAGTATACGCATCACAGGAAACAGAATTTAACAACAGTGTTGCGGTGCATGCTACAGCGGTAGATCCACAAATATTCAAATCATCAAATCCTCCATATTGACCTCCACCATTCTGGAATCCATAAAGAATGAACTGTGCTGAAGTAGCAGCCCCATCTACAGGAATGCTCAACGTAACCTGAGTCCAAGCCGCAGTATTCTGAGAAAGAGACTCTAATTGTCCTTGACCTACCACCACTTGTGGATCGCTACCAGATGTGTATTTGTATCCAAGATGATCTGTACTATTAAACCCTGAAGTATAGTAGTAGAAGGAAACATTCAAAGAAGAATAGTCTCCTGGAGTGAACGTCAAGTTATATACAAGCTCATGGTCGAAGGCTCCTCCTCCAACAACATTATCTAGATCCTGCATGGCCCAGAAGTCAACTCCTTCATTGGCGCCAGCAATAGACCCCATGCTTGAAAGATGAATCCAAGTATCGTTGTTTGAATCATACGCAGCAGGATTAACAGCACTTGCTGCCGCACCGCCTTCAAATGAATCGAATACCAATGAGGTCTCTCCTGCAGCGCAACTAGGAACGGGAACAGGTACACACACCGGTGAATTCTCTGTTGCAGAAAGTGTGCATAGAGCATTGTTAAGCCCTACAGTAACATCTGCTCCTTCTGTTCCTGAAACTGCAATAGTTCCTGAAGTACCAGCTGTAACCGTGGTTGTAGCTGAAGTTCCTCCAATGACTGTTACAGCAAGATCATTAAGTTCAGTGGTCGCATCGTATGTAAATGTTGCTGTATACGTATCAGTTCCCGAGGTCTGAGCATCGCAAACTGCGCCACTTGCTACCAAGGTCGTTGTACAAACCACACATGATGAAGTCACGGGCGTTCCTATGACTGGACAAGCATCGGATACGATAACGAAGTTATCCAATACCCAATCGCTATATCCATCAACACCATCGTCATAGTATTGGATTCCAATGTAGATTCCAGCATTGCCTGCAACCGAGGTCATATCGAATGACAAGCCGATTCCGGATCCTGTGACTATACCAGCCGATGTCCAGGTCGCAAGCGAAGGGCAGGGATTAGTCCCGTAATCTGTAGCGTATTGTACATTCAAGTCAGTAACACCGAAAGACTCAGTAGCATCCATTGTCAAGCTCAACGCAGTAGCGGAACTTGCATCCAATGGGCCATAGACCAACCATGTTTCCGTAATGTCTAGACACGCCCCTCCACAGAATCCATTGGCAGTATATCCTGTAGGACCTACTGCAGTCCATTCACCATTATTGCCGTCATTCGCGGCAGGATTGTCATCCAAAGTCACCACTTCCCAAACAGGAACGCTAGGACAAGGTTGAGGTCCATCGTTATCAGAAATTGTCATGCTATGGAAGGTAGTTGAACCGAAACCGGCTCCTGCGCTTAGATTGTCCAAGAAGAAGTCGGCCGTTTCATCACCTTCTATTGCAGCATCATCTACTATGGTAACAGTAATGCATTTCTGTGTTGCATCTGAGATTGGCCAAGTCAAAGTGACCGTAGGTCCAAATACGCCTGAAGTGAAAGCTGGTGAAGTTGTAAAATCACCAGGTGAAGTAGCTCCACTAAATACGTCATCAAAAACCACGTCTACTGAAGTTGCAAATTCTGAACTTGGGTCAGTGATCGCTAAACATATATCGACAGTGCTTCCCCCTTCTGAACCACTAGAAGTTGCAGATACAAATTCAACACTTGGTGGAACTACGATACAATCAGGTGCGATAGAAGTGGCTTGAATATTACATCCTGCTCCGTCAGAAACAGTCACAGTGACTGCTTGTCCTTCATCTACGCTTGTTACAGTAATCGTTCCGTCAGCAGAGATAGTCAAAGGACTAGGCGTGCCGAAGTCTGAAGACACATTCAGAGTTCCTGTTTCAGAGCCTATCAAGAAATCGAATGTGGATGTATAGTTATCTACTCCACCAGTGACTGCGTCACATGAGGCCGAGTTGAAAGCAACGGATGCTGTGCATGTCGGAGGGGCGCAATCAGGCGCAACACCGAAGCCAACAAGACCGGCCGCACCTAAACCTGTACCAGGCGCACCTGCTGCAACAAAATCAAATCTCGTAGCGGGATCAGTAAATCCTATAGCTGGTGCACCAGCAGTTATAGCTGAACACTTTATGGCTATATTCTGATTGGCAGTACTAACTGTTCCTCCTGATGGCGCAGGCCAACTTGTTCCAGGATCTACACCTGGCGTACCAAAAGTGTCTTGTCTAACTCCATTAAGTCTAATCTCAAGAGCATCATCTCCGTTGAATGAAAATGCCCGAGTTACAAATAATACAGAACCTAGACCGTTATTGGATAAATATGTACCTATGTCTGAAGTACCTATGACCATAACAGCGTTGTTGGCCAATGATCCTGTGTTAACTGTTACCGTTAGACTCAAAGCAGCACCGTTAGTGCCTTGATATACGGTCAGTGGTGTAGTTGCAAAATTCACGGTTGCTCCTGAATTATTGTAAATCTCTATACCTTTAGGAGTCGAACCGGAATTAGTCTCGATATATTGGCTGATTACGAATCCTTGTCCGAAGGACATGGCCGTGATCATCATAGAAGTCAGAATGGTAAATAATATTCTCATGGAATGGAGAGTTAGGTTTTAAATTTAAAGCACAAAGGTACTCATCGATGAAACTTCTTAGTTCATCGAATCACGAAATTCGCATTAAGATTATGTTA
>CALFHF010000250.1 GCA_937875855.1 uncultured Flavobacteriales bacterium | reverse complement strand
TTAAACTGATTTTAAATGTTGTAGAACCGATACTAATTCTTCAATATTCTTTCAGTCCATGTACCTTCGGGCCCTCAAATAATTAACAATGACAAAGACCTTACTTGCCATTCACGGTGGCGCTGGAACGCTCTTAAAATCTGAGATGAGTCCTGAAAAAGAAGCTGCCTATCTCGCTGCTCTAAATGCAGCGCTATTAGCCGGCAATACAGTTCTAGCCAGCGGAGGTTCAGCCCTTGAAGCAGTCGAAATTGCCGTGCGCAGCATGGAGGATTCGCCCCTATTTAATGCGGGGAAAGGTTCCGTATTTACAGCTACAGGTGAGCATGAAATGGATGCTTCCATCATGAATGGAAAGGACCGTATGGCGGGAGCCGTAGCGGGAGTGCGAGGCATCAAGAATCCTGTGAGCCTTGCTCGCAAAGTGATGGAAAAGACCGAACACGTGCTGTTAGCAGGAAAAGGAGCTGAGGACTTTGCAAAAGAGATAGGTGAACCCTTTGAATCTGAAGCCTATTTCCATGATGAGTTGCGCTATAAGCAATGGCAAATGGTAAAGGGAACTGATACTGTGAAGCTTGATCATGATTTGAATCCTGAGAAGAAGCTTGGAACAGTAGGTGCTGTTGCACTAGATAAACAAGGCAATATTGCAGCTGCCACATCTACAGGTGGTATGACAAATAAACGATACGGACGTGTTGGCGATAGTCCGATCATAGGCTCAGGAACGTATGCAAGAAACGAGACCTGTGCGGTCTCCTGCACAGGAAGCGGAGAATTCTTCTTAAGGGGAGTGGTGGCATATGAAGTTTCAGCCTTGATAGAATTCAAAGGGCTTTCCTTACAAGGAGCCTGTGATGAAGTGATTCAGAAAAGACTTTTGGAACTAGGCGGAGACGGTGGCCTTATCGCTCTTGACCGAAATGGCGACCATGCTTTGGTCTTCAATACTGAAGGAATGTATCGTGGTTTCATCAAAGAAGGAGAAAAGGCTTCAGTATCTATTTACGGCAGCTGACTTAGATAAAGTCAGCGCTCATTGGCAAGACCTTCACTTGATTATCTTCTAAGGAGAACGTATCTCCATTAGCAAGAAAATGAACAGTCATTCCAGTCATTGAAAGAGGAGTTCCTGGTTCTAATAACTCATGGTTATTATGCTTCAACGTACGTGGGTCCATGACAATGGCCATACCTGATCCAATTACTCTGAATTCCCTTTCGCTTTGAATAACCACACCTGTATCTTCAGCTAAACCTATTCCAAGACAGTTAGGATATTTAGCCACAGCTTCGGCCAATCTGCCAAATCTACCTCTACGAACAAAGTGTGTATCTATGATTAGACCGGGAATGAATCCAAAACCACGTTTCATACGCACAGCCCCTTTGACTAAGGACTCGGAAGCACTTCCTCCAGCGATCATAAACTTAGACATTGCCATGGCGCCTGCACTCGTCCCTGCTATGACCAATCCTTCATTAGAATAGCGATCCATCAAGAGTTTATGCAAGCTAGTCTTACCAATAAACTTAGGAAGTCGTGATTGATTTCCGCCAGAAAACATGACTATATCAGCTTTTGAAAAAGTCTTCAAGAGCTTTTCATCTTCGCATTCTTCCTGAGATGTTATATGGTAATGACAGAGAGATTTACAGCCAAGTCTTTTGAATCCATCTCTATATTGTTCAGATACTTCATCTGGAATACTCGAAGCAGATGTGACAAGTACAACACGTGAATCTACTCCATTGGCTAGTGTAAGGACGTGTTTCAGAACACCCTTTTCTTCGAATGGAAGTATTGGATCAGTTTCTTCTCCTCTATCTTCTCCTCCCCCAATAGGAATAAGTAATCCCGCCCCCTGTATTTCTCTACGCATGTTCATTTTCTTGCAGACCGCTGCAAATTTGACCAAATAAAACATGCATGTCAGGTATCTTTTTCGTTTCTTCCCATAGAATTTCAACAAACAGCCATGAAGATACGTGAAATCAATGCCATGAGAGGACCAAATTACTGGTCAGTTAACAGAGATAAACTTATCGTGATGGTGCTCGATCTTGAGGAGATGGAGCAAAGACCAACAGACAAGGTTCCCGGTTTCTTGGATCGACTAGAAGCCATGTTCCCGAGTATGTTATCACATCGTTGTTCTGTCGGCACTGAAGGTGGATTTTTCCAACGGGTCAAAGAAGGAACATGGATGGGCCATGTCATTGAACACATCGCATTGGAGATTCAGACCCTAGCTGGAATGGACACAGGCTTCGGCCGCACGCGCACCTATGGAGAAGAAGGTGTCTACTTCGTAGTCTTCAGTTATACCGAGGAAAAAGTAGGACGATTCGCAGCTAAATCTGCTGTCCAAATCGCTCAAGCACTCATTGACGGAAAGGATTACGACCTCTCAACTGACATTCAAGAAATGCGTGAGATTCGTGAAGCAGAGCGTCTCGGGCCTAGCACTGGTTCTATCATAGAAGAAGCACAGGCACGTGGAATTCCTTGGATTCGTCTCAATAAATATTCGCTCTGTCAGCTCGGTTATGGAGCCAATCAAAAACGTATTCAAGCGACTATTACCAGTCAAACTTCAAGCATTGGAGTCGAATTAGCTTGTGATAAAGAAGACACCAAGTACCTTTTAGAGGCAGCAGAAGTGCCTACCCCTAAAGGAGACATAGTGCGTTCTGAGGCTGGATTAAAAGATGCTGTAGAACGTATCGGATATCCCCTAGTGGTCAAACCTATCAATGGAAATCATGGCCGCGGCATAACCACTGATGTAAATAACTGGGACGATGCCTGCATCGCATTAGCTGCTGCTAAAGAAGTGAGTCGTTCAGTAATCGTAGAGAAGTTCATCGTTGGAGATGATTATCGTCTATTGGTGATTAATAATCAGTTAGTCGCAGCGGCTAAGAGAACCCCTGCACATGTTATTGGAGATGGAAAAAGCACACTGCAGCAACTCATAGATAAGACTAATGCCGATCCACGCAGAGGATATGGGCATGAGAATGTATTGACACAAATCACGGTCGATGATATGACAAAAGGACTTCTGGCAGAATATAATCTTAGTTTGACAGATGTCATTCCTGATGGCGAATTCATCAAACTAAAGGACACAGCTAACTTGAGTACAGGAGGAACTGCTGAGGATGTTACGGATATGGTACATCCATATAATATCTTTATGGCTGAACGTATAAGTCGCATCATAGGACTTGATGTCTGCGGAATAGATATTATGACCACTGACTTAGGTTTGCCATTGACAGAAACAGGTGGCGCAGTTTTAGAAGTCAATGCTGCACCAGGATTCAGAATGCACCTCGCCCCTAGTGAAGGACTCGCTCGAAATGTGGCTTCCCATGTGATAGACATGCTCTACCCTCCAGGAGCTAATACTCGTATTCCGATTATTGCCGTTTCAGGCACAAATGGAAAAACCACTACCACCCGACTCATCGCCCACATGGCCCGTATGAAAGGGTTCAAAGTGGGATATACTACAACTGACGGAGTCTATATACAGAACCGTTTGTTAATGCAAGGAGATTGCACCGGACCTGCAAGCGCAGAGTTTGTGCTCAAGGATCCTACCGTGAACTTTGCCGTCCTAGAATGTGCACGCGGAGGATTGCTTCGTGCAGGACTAGGATTCAAGCGTTGTGATGTTGGTGTTGTGACAAATGTTGCTGCAGATCACTTGGGATTGAAAGGCATACATACTTTGGAACAATTAGCTAAGGTGAAAGGTGTCATTCCAGAGGTAGTCTTACCTGAAGGAACGGCCATTCTAAATGCTGATGATGATTTAGTATACGACATGCGCAAGAATGTGAAATGCAAAGTGGCGCTCTTCTCACTTGATGAGAATAATCCACGCATTGCAAAGCATTCAGCTGCTGGAGGTGTTTCTGCCATCTATGAGAGTGGTTATATCACGATCATGAAAGGTACATGGAAGATTCGTGTGACCAAGGCAACTTCAGTGCCTCTCACCATGGACGGAAGAGCAGCCTTTATGATTGCAAATGTATTGGCAGCTACCCTTGCGGCTTATGTGAATAATTTCAGCATTGAAGATATCAAGGCGGCATTAGAATCCTTCATTCCATCTCCTGCTCAGACTCCCGGAAGATTGAACCTCTTTGAATTCAAGGACTTCAACGTTATGCTCGATTATGCGCATAATGCAGCTGGACTCAGAGCCCTAGCAGATTTAATAGGTAAGATGGAAGGCTATCCAAAAGTGGGGATTATAGCAGGTGTGGGTGATAGAAGAGATGAAGATACCATAGCGCTAGGAGCCATTGCAGCAGGAATGTTTGATGAGATTATCATCAGACAGGACAGAAATCTGCGTGGGCGTGAAGAGGATGAATTAATCGCCTTACTCGAGAAAGGAATCGATCAAGTAGATCCTAAGAAACCCCGACAGGTTATTCGCCTAGAGAAAGATGCTATAGCCTATGCCATTCAGAATGTAAAAAAAGGGTCACTAATCGTAGTGAGTTCTGATGTAGTTCCAGATGCTTTGAATCTCATGATGAAGTACAAGGAAGAAGAATCAGAGAAGTTGTATCATTTTAATGTGGAGGATATCAAACAGAACAACTCAACTCCTGCAGCAAGCAAAAAGGAAATAGAAGCTGAGAAGTGATAACCGGATTTTCACTTACGATCTTTAATTGATAATGCTATAGATTTAAATGAAATTGACTCTTTTCATTTTCATCA
>CALFHF010000249.1 GCA_937875855.1 uncultured Flavobacteriales bacterium | reverse complement strand
ACAGTTATCAGTCGCTGTCGGAGCACTTGCTGTAGCTGAACATTGTCCCGTTACTGCAGGAAGGTTTGTCACATTGGCTAATGGAGCGATGGTAGCACCCGTACCACCAGTTTGTGTTAGCGTAATCTGTTGAGGAACTGATGCATAATTTGTAATTAACAATACATACACTTCACCAACTTGAGATACTGGCACATTTACATTTTCGGTTGCAGCAGCGGAATAACTGCAATCTACTGCTGAACCATAAGAGTTACAATTAGCTTGAGCATTTGCAAGACTTGAAAATGGGCCCCATAAAGCAAAATCAATATCAGCCCCAGCAGACAAATCCATATCAATACTTCCTGCTGTTGCTACTTCCATATAAAACCATGTTGGATTTGGAGATGTGGCTAGACAACCATAAGCGTTACCTGGATACGTAGTACTGGCATTTGCCACACCCGTTTGAGCAGGGAAATTTAAACCTACGTCTGTACAAATTGGTTCTAAAGCACTACAACTGTTGCTTTGAGAGAAAATAGTAATAGATGAGATTACCGATAAAAGTAACAGTGAAATTAATTTTAAATACTTCATTTAGTTATTTATCGATTAGTAATTTTTGTTTTTCCATTTCAGCAGTTGCTATGTTTAATCTCATTTCATCATACCAACCACTTTCAATTACCCTTTTATTCCATTTTATCGCTAGCCGAAGACCGTGATCTCTTCCTGTACTGCCTAGCGTGTTGAAGTATAGTACTGCGCCATTGGGGTCGAGTTTCAAGATGAATGCGTCCTTACTGCCAGCCCCTTGATGATCCCCCGCAAGATCTGCAGGTACATAGCCCCCGATGGTCTCGTAATAGCCAGTCACATATATATTCCCTGACTCGTCAATGACCACGTCTCCACAAGCATCTCTTCCTTCAGCGCCTATATGTGTTGCCCAAAGAAGACCGCCATCAGGTGTATACTTCGCCACATAGCCATCTAAGGTTCCACCGCCATATGGTCTTAACGGATTTAAATACGCCTGGGATGAAGCCACTTCTCCTACCAATACCACTGAGCCATCATTAGGGCTCACAGCAGTTGCCAATGCTCTGTCATCAGAGGATGTGAGGATAGCCTTATTCCATAGGTCCTGACCCTGTGTAGGCAAGAACAACATGATAATAAGTATGGATATTATAGTTCTAATAAGCCGCATTGAAAAAATTCTGTTTAGTTCAATCGTTGCTCAGTTTTACGGCAAGTCCTGCGTAAATGTTACGCTCGTTGAAAACGAACAGGGCTTATGGTATGAAGACGTAGGCGCAGAAACGCGCATCCGTCTTTCATCTCTGAAGAGGAGAAGTGGAAGAAAAAAAGAAGCTTAGTGTAAAAAAATCTGGAAAATCAGATGATTACTGAATGATGACCGTCTCAGAATTAGTCACCTCTGGGTCTATCTTGATAATTCCCTCAGCTGATAGTGTGTCCTTGGTCGCTTCTATATTAAGCACCGCGAAGCCAGCTTGGCCTAATTCGTAGTAGGAAGAAAAATCGAAGACTGTCTGTCCAGCCGCGTCCGTGAACTGCTCCACTTCATCAATGAGTTCCCCTTGATTAGCCCCTTCTATAGAGGGCTCAGGATATAATCTCACCTTCACATTTTCCACTGCTTGTCCATTTATATTGACAACTGTGATTACCGCTAAGGTGTCTTTTTCTTTCTTGCAAGCCGCAAAAACGAAGAGAACTAGAAGAATGCCTATGGCTTTTCTGATGTGCATGTAGTGATTATTTACCTTCGTATCCCAAAATACTGAAGAGCGAAAGTAATCAATCGCTCATTATCTAGAAAGCTGTCAACGAATCTCACTTGATTTGAAAACAGACAATCATTGGATTGGAATATGGATTTGAAAGAAAGAATAGAGAAGCTAGAAGCCGAATTGAACGCCTTAAAAGAGCTGCCTGCAAGCGGCCTAGAAGCATTCCGAATCGCGTATGCTGGAAAAAAAGGACACCTGAAACAACTCTATGAGGAGCTCAAGGATGTGCCAAATGAGATGAAGAAAGAGGTGGGTCAGTCCATCAATGGCCTGCGTATGCTGGTCGATGAGAAGATCGCATCTTGGAAGGACCATGAGTCCTCTGATTCTGCCAAGGAACGCATAGATTCTAGCAGGCCCGGCCATAGCTCGGCCACCGGCAGTATTCATCCCATTACCTTAGTTAAGGAAGAGATCATAGACATCTTTTCTCGTATAGGATTCAGCCTGAGTGAAGGGCCTGAGATAGAGGATGATTGGCATAATTTCTCAGCGCTTAACTTCCCCCCTGAGCACCCCGCTCGTGATATGCAGGATACGTTTTTCGTAGGAAAGGACGAAGCTTTGCGCACCCACACCTCATCCGTTCAAGTACGTGTAATGGAGGGTTCCCAGCCACCTATTCGCACTATCTCGCCTGGTCGAGTATTCAGAAATGAGGCCATCTCCTCACGTTCACATTGCATGTTTCATCAGATAGAAGGGCTCTATATAGATAAGGGGGTCTCTTTCGCTGATCTGAAACAGACCTTGCTCTATTTCGCAAAGGAATTTCTAGGAGAGAAAACCGACATCAGGCTTCGTCCCTCTTATTTCCCATTCACTGAGCCAAGTGCTGAAGTGGATGTATACTGGGGTTTAGAAACAGAAACCGATTATCGCATCACGAAAGGAACCGGTTGGCTTGAAATCATGGGATGCGGCATGGTAGATCCTGAGGTATTGAAGAACTGTAATATAGACCCTGAGGTCTATTCAGGGTTCGCCTTCGGCATGGGCATAGAGCGTATCGCTATGCTTCGCTACCAAATCCCAGACATACGAATGTTCTTTGAGAATGACGTGCGATTCTTGAATCAATTTCGCACGCTCTAAGTACTTGTGACTTAGCTTATCCTGCTCAATTTCAGCATGTTAGTCATACCTTGCTCCGAGATGGGCATGCTCGCGATATTGATCACCAAGTCGCCTTCCTTCATCTTTCCCTCTGTCTTGAGTATATATTTGATGTCAGCAATAGTATGATCCGTGCTCACCATCTTATCATAGAAGAAGCCACTTACACCCCATACGAGGCTCAATTTGGCCAATAGCGATCTATTTGATGTGAATACGAAGATGTGTGCTTTAGGTCTATAACTGCTAATCTGAATAGCGGTATATCCTGAATGCGTCATGGTCACAATAGCCTTCGCACGGGTTTGTTTAGCGAGGACCGTAGAAGCTTCGCAAATGGCATCTGAGATCATTCGTTCTTCTTCCGTTGACACGCTGACATGATCATTCGAATAGAGGATGTCATGATCTTCCATGTGAAGAATAATCTTGCTCATGCTCTGAACAACCTGTATAGGGTACTTTCCTACGGACGTTTCTGCACTCAACATCACTGCATCGGTGCCATCTAGGACGGCATTAGCCACGTCATTCACCTCAGCACGCGTAGGTTGGAAATTCGTGATCATGCTTTCCATCATCTGAGTAGCTACAATAACAGGTCTTCCTATCTGCCTACACTTCTTGATGATCATCTTTTGGATTAGGGGTACCGTCTCCATGGGTGTTTCTACACCTAGGTCACCACGCGCGACCATCAAACCATCAGACTCTCTTATAATCTCGTCAATGTTCTTAACGGCTGAAGGTTTCTCAATCTTCGCAATGACCCTTGACCTTCCTTTTCTGTCTGAGATGATATGCTTCAACTCTATTATGTCCCTTGCTGTACGTACAAATGACAAGGCAATCCAATCGAAGTCATGCTCTATGGCAAATTCTAAATCAGCTCTATCCTTCTTCGTCATGGAAGGCAAGGAAATCTCTGTGTCAGGCAAGTTCAATCCCTTTCTTGAGCTTAATGTTCCCCCGTGAATCACTTTCGCAGTGACCTTAGTCTTGCCGTCTGAGGCAATGACCTCTAGCTTTAGTTTTCCATCATCAATCAAGAAGAACTCTCCTTTCTTTACGTCTTGGGCAAAGGAATCGTAGCGCACTTCAATAGTCCCTTTCACGTCAGGCTTTGTACAGAAGATTACTTCAGAACCATCTTCTAACTCCATCGTTCCCTCTGCAATATCTCCTACGCGCAGTTTAGGGCCTTGTAAGTCGCCAAGTATAGCTATGTGGAACCCTGTCTCTTCATTCAGTTTCCTGATACGTTCCACGACTTCAAGATGCTTGTCATATTCACCATGCGAGAAGTTCACACGTGCTACATCCATACCTGCCATGGCCAAGGCCTTCAGGTTCTCATAGCTGGAACTAGCCGGGCCAATGGTGGCCACTATCTTGGTCTTTTTCTTAATAGGTCTCACAGGTCGAAATAATTGAATGGTGTATTAAATTTAGAATACGATAAACAGGAGATTCGTTTCGTGACCATCGTCTCTTCTAGGCTATCTAACAGGTCTTGCATATGGTCGTAATCAAAACGCTGGGAAGACATGAAAAGAACCATGTCAAATCCCTTGGCCTCCTTGAAAAGTAAGATGCCCTCATCCTTGTTCGAGACGAGCACTAAGGCTTCTGATTCAGCTTCTTCTTTGCCCAAAGAAAACACTTCGAAGGACGGCTCTTTAAATTCAGCTTGAAACAGGCCTGTTACGGCTATCTGATTCAGTTCTCGATTCAGCTCATAATCCCCCACTTTACTCAACTTGACATTTAAGGCCTTGTTGAGCCTCCACACTACTTTATAGGGCAAATCACTGCTCCGCAATGCGATAAGCTCTACAGCTTCATTGTCTTCGAATATGAGTTTATGAACTGACATCTTCTTTAGCAAATGTACATGATCACTTTGTGTTCAAAGGACACTATGACTGATTCTCTTCTTGCAAAGTCTTAAGCGCCTGTGCTGCTGCAGATTTCTCAGCTTTCTTCTTAGAACTCCCATTTCCTTGACCAAGAATTCTATCTCCACATTTAACTCTGGAACTAAAACGGTATTCTGATTCACGAGATTCTTCTTTGACAGAAAAAACAATGTTCCACTTGTTCTTTTGCGCCTGTTCAAGAAGCTTGCTTTTCGCATCTACTAGATCCACGAAGAGGTTATCTAGTTTAATGTGATCCTCTATCATCTTCAAGGCGCGCAGCTGGGCTACTCTAAATCCTTGCTCTAGGTGTATTGCTCCGAAAATCGCTTCCAGTACATTTCCTATTAGCAGTTCAGGACTAAGTTCTTTCTGCTTGGCCAATGATAATCGTGTAACCAACCCCATTCGTATAGCCAAAGCACTTAGATGCTCCCTGCTTACAATTTTAGACTTCAATTTGGTGAGTTTTCCTTCATCCAAATCAGGGTATAACCTATATAAATGATCGACTACAACTAGGTCTAAAACCGAATCACCTAATAGTTCAAGACGCTCATTATCAGCACTTTCTATGGATGATGAACGATGTACTAGGGAAAGATGATAGAGGCTAGGGTCTTTGATTTTCAAATCAAAGATTTCCTCTATGGCTCTAATGTTTTCAGAAGATTTGCTGTTTCTTGTCAACCACTTCCATAAACGAACTAAAAGACTCATTAAGGAGCTTTCTTGAAAATAACGGAGGCATTATGTCCTCCGAAACCGAAGGTATTACTCAAGGCTGCACGCACGGTGCGTTTCTGAGCTTTATTGAATGTGAAATTCAATTTCTGGTCCATTTCTGGATCAGGTACGCTGAAGTTTATAGTCGGAGGAATAATATCCTCCTGAATAGATTTGATGATGGCCATAGCCTCAACAGCACCAGCAGCCCCTAACAAATGTCCTGTCATACTCTTCGTAGAGGAGATGTTCAAGTTGTACGCATGCTCGCCAAATACACGTACGATAGCTTTGCTTTCTGCAATATCCCCAAGTGGTGTTGATGTACCGTGAACATTGATATAATCTATGTCAGCGGGTGTCATCTCAGCATCTTCCAAGGCCGCTCTCATCACGTTCAAGGCTCCTAAGCCTTCAGGATGAGGAGCGGTGAGGTGGTAAGCATCAGCGCTCATTCCGCCTCCTGCCATCTCGGCATATATCTTGGCCCCCCTTGCTTTAGCATGCTCATATTCCTCCAATATGATGCAGGCAGCTCCTTCACCGAGCACGAATCCATCCCTTTCCTTATCGAAAGGCCTAGAAGCGGTCTGTGGGCTATCATTACGCTGGGAAAGTGCATGGAGGGCGTTAAATCCTCCTACACCTGATTCATGCACACATGCCTCTGACCCTCCTGACACCATGACGTCAGCCTTCCCTAAACGAATCAGGTTGAAGGCATCTATCAAGGCATTAGTGGCAGAAGCACAGGCCGAAACGGTGCTATAATTAGGTCCTCTGAATCCGTATTTCATGGAGACATGGCCTGGGGCTATATCTACAATCATCTTCGGAATAAAGAAGGGATTGAATCTAGGAGTACCATCTCCTGATCCAAATTCGAGTACTTGTTCTTGGAAGGTTAATAGACCACCTATCCCTGAACCCAGCACGACTCCAACACGATCCTGATTCACTTTATCCTCGACCAAGCGCGCATCAGCGATAGCCTCCGTAGCAGCCACCATGGCATACTGCGTGAAGCCATCCATCTTCCTCGCCTCTTTACGGTCTATGTGTTCAAGTGGATCAAACCCCTTTAATTCGCAGGCAAACTGGGTCTTGAACTTTGACGCATCAAAATGAGTAATGGCCGCAGCCCCACTGACGCCCTCACATAGAGCGCGCCAGGAGTCCTTGGCATTATTTCCGACTGGGGTCAATGCCCCCAGCCCAGTAACTACTACTCTTTTGAGTTCAATTGTTGGCATAGGGTATCAGCCTACGTTGTTCTTGATATACTCTACGGCTTGACCTACAGTACCGATTTTCTCGGCTTGGTCATCTGGAATAGAGATATTGAATTCTCTCTCGAATTCCATGATAAGTTCCACGGTATCTAGTGAATCTGCACCAAGGTCGTTGGTGAAGCTCGCTTCGGTGGTAACTTCTGCTTCATCCACTCCAAGTTTATCAACTATGATCGCGGTTACTTTTGCTTGTACGTCAGACATTTATTTCCTGTTTTAAGGCGTTTTTATTGTATGGCAAATAAATGAAGATTCGGGCTATTTACAAACTCTGTCTTCAATACTCCCCCCTTATCTCTTCTAATTCTTTCCTTTTAATATCGGGAACACGTGTGCCTTCCTTCGGAAATCCCACTGGAATCAGGAGGTACGCGCGTTCGTTCTCAGGTCTTTCTAGGAGTTCAGCCAAGAAATTCATGGGGCTGGGAGTGTGCGTGACTGCCACAAGTCCCGCATGTTGGACCCCCGCAAGTAGCATGCCAACAGCGATTCCCACCGATTCATTCACATAATAATTGTTATGACGACCTCCATGTTCATCCATTTCATACACCCGTTTGAAGACCACAATCAAACATGGGGCTTCGTCTAAAAATTCTTTGACGTGATCCGTCCCGAAGTCTTTCAAATCATCCAACCACCTATCTGCCATGCGGCCATTATAGTTCTCGTACTCCTCTTTTTCTGCCGCTTCGCGAATCTTATGCTTGATTCCTTTATCTTGAACTAGACAAAAACTCCAAGGCTGCTTATTAGCTCCTGAAGGCGCTGATCCAGCTGTGCGAATCAAGTTATCCAAGACCGCTTTAGGAATGGGACGTGTATCGAATTCCCTCACCGTTCTTCGCTTAGACATCTCCTCGAAGAAGGCTTTAGTCCTACTCATCATCTCCTCCTCAGAGTACTGAGTGGTGATTAAAGGAATGTGGTTCGCAACGTCTCTCATTCAATTTCTTGTACTGTGAAGTTAGCATTTGGGATAGTTTTGCAGCTCAATCGCATGAAGAAAGAAGTAAAAATAGTGCTCTTTGTCTCAGGTAAAGGCTCCAATGCCAACGCTGTTATTGACTTTTCCTTGAAATCCAAGGCGTTTTCAGTGGTGGCTATCTATGCTAGCTCGCCTAAGTCCCAGGCTCTCTTATTGGCTAAAGAACATGGGTTGCATAACGAGTGTATTACCGATGATGACCTCTTGGGAAGGGCTCTTTTTGAAAGGCTCAATGATCAAAGCATTTCATTAATCGTATTGGCCGGATTCCTTAGAAAAATTCCAGTTTCCTTCTTAAATGGATTCCAAGGAAAGATGATAAATATTCACCCCTCTCTCCTCCCAGAACATGGTGGTGCTGGTATGTATGGCATACGCGTACATGAAGCTGTGATTGCAGCCAATGAGAAAAAATCAGGCTGCACAATACATTATGTGGATCAGGGTTATGACACGGGTGCCATCATCGCGCAATTTTCTTGTGATGTGATGCCTGACGATACTCCCGCTAGCCTTGCCGCTCGCGTACTTAAACTCGAACATGAATCTCTACCTAAAACTATTGAACAAATAGTCACCCCATGAATATCAATTGGACTGAAATACTGACCGCTAGCCTAGTGCTCTTTGCTGTAATTGACATCATAGGCAGCGTCCCCATCATCTTAGATCTCAAGCAGAAAAGCGGGAAGATCAATGCTGAGAAAACCAGCTTGGTTTCTCTTGGGCTTATGATTGCCTTCCTCATTTTAGGAGAGCGCATCATCAATATCATTGGTGTAGATGTGTATTCCTTCGCGGTGGCGGGTTCGTTTATCCTGTTGTTCCTCGCTCTAGAGATGATTTTAGGAGTGAAACTGTTCAAAGAAGAAAAGGACCTGAATCCTGATATAGCTTCTATCGTTCCGCTGGCTTTTCCCATTATCGCAGGGGCCGGAACCTTGACCACTTTAATTTCTATCCGAGCTGAATACTCTACTTCAAGCATTATTGCGGCTATTTTCTTAAATATCATCGTGGTCTATCTTGTGCTGAAGAGTACAAAGGCCATAGAACGCATTCTTGGAACGGGTGGAATCGCCATATTGAAAAAAGTCTTCGGGATTATTCTCATGGCCATTGCTGTGAAACTCTTCACGAGTAATGTTCAAGTGCTCTTCGAATAGTGAGTAAGAAGCCTAAATATTATGTGGTCTGGAAAGGGCATAACCCAGGTGTGTATAACAGCTGGAATGAGTGTCAACGCCAAACTTCGGGGTTTCCTGAGGCTTCCTTTCGTTCCTTCGAGAGTTTAGCTGAAGCTGAAGCTGCATTTAAGAATCCTAATGCCGTAGCTCCCAAAGAAAAGAAGACGCTTTACTACGTGGTTTGGAGCGGTCATACACCGGGAATCTATACCGACTGGGATGAATGTAAGGCGCAAATAGAAGGGGCAAGTGCTCCTAAATACAAGTCTTTCGGTAGCAAGAACTTGGCAGAGAAGGCCTACGAAGAAGGGCCAGAGAATTATGAAGGGCGTGGCTTTAAAAAGACCCGTGATTTCAGTCCTGAGGAAGAGGCGCGAATTGGGATTCCTAACCCGCTTTCTATCTGTGTAGATGCGGCTTGCAATGCAGTGAATGGACAATTCGAATACCGTGGTGTAGTGACAGATACAGGCACTGAACTTTTCCATGCTGGTCCTTATCCAAGAGGCAGTAATAACATCGCTGAGTTTCTTGCACTTGTGCATGGCTTGGCTTATTTAAAAAAGAGCCGCAGTGATCTTCCCATCTACTCTGATTCCAAGTACGCCATGGCTTGGGTGAAAAAGAAAAAAGCGAACACCAAAGCCAGTGGCCCTAAGGCTCTTGAGCTTGTGAAACGCGCTGAAGAGTGGCTGAAGAACAATACCTACTCGAATCCCATTTTGAAATGGGAGACAAGGGCATGGGGTGAAATTCCTGCTGATTTCGGACGCAAATAGATATCTTTCGGGCCATGGAGATTCAACTAGATAAGGAACAATCAAGAAAAGTAGAATTCAAGCAGAACAAGGTTCTCTTGCTCGATGGTAAGGAGCATGCCTATGATCTGCTACGCTTGTCTGATGAAGTGTATCATCTCATCTTGAATGAACGCTCTTATCAAGTCACGGTTCAAGAACTGGATCGCACCGTTAAAAAAGCTACGCTAGAAATCAACGGAACCCGTTTCGAAGTACAAGGAAAAGACCGTTTCGATGCGCTTCTTGAAGCCATGGGAATGAACATGAGCACAAGCAGTAAAGTGAAGGCCCTCAAAGCTCCTATGCCAGGACTGGTGCTCGAAGTATGTGTGAGCGATGGGCAAAGCGTAACTGTAGGAACACCGCTCATCATCCTAGAAGCTATGAAAATGGAGAACATCCTAAAGGCTCCTCAAGATGGCGTAGTAAGACTCTCTTCTATCATGAAAGGACAAGCGGTGGAGAAGGGAGATGTTTTGTTGAAGTTTGAGGATTGAGCTGCTTTCATTCCAGATTACAGGTTTAAGATTCAAGGTTTTGGTAGGTTTTTGTTTTTAGCTTGTTCTTGTAAAAGCTTGATTCTATGCCACTTTTCGGTAGACTTATAACTACTTAACTGCCAGTCCCAATCCCGCGCATGAGCAGCTCTTCATAGGCTATCCTGCTGAGGCAGATGGACTGGCAGAACTGAAAATCCATGATATGCTAGGAAGACAAGTATACAACGCTGAGCTGAAGGATAAAGGCTTGATAGAGCTGGATATCAGGAACTGGGAGAAGGGCATTTACCTTACTTCTCTCTGGTCTGATGGAATGCAAATGGATGCACTTAAATTCTCTGTAGAATGATGCTGAGGCTTGCTCTAATACTCTGTTGTTGGTGCCTGGGTCCTGGCTTTGCCGGGGCCCAAGGTACTTTCAATGTCATCTATGAGAATCCATTCCTTATCAATGGAGGAGGAGTAGCGGAAGCCATCGCTTTCCATGAAGGGGAATTTCATGTCCTGGGTCGTATTGTAGGCGCTGATACCCTGACCCATGGCATCTATCTGAAATATTCCTCCGAAGGGGAAGTCTTGCTCTCTGAATTATTCTCAAGTTCTAATCTGGGATTCAAGACTAACGTGGCTCAATTAGGTGAAATGGCAAGAGTTGAAGATGGAATTGTTTCTCCAATTACAGAGTGGCTGAATTATCAGCAAGGCAACCTCAATGGAGACTCCTTGGTCAAACTGAATTATAGCGGAGAGGTCCTTTGGAAAAAATCCTTAGCAGTAGATTCCACAGGCTATGAGGTGGAGATCTACCGCGGCTGCAGCGATTATCTCGGGCAAGGCTATATCGTCCATGGATACATCGTAGACTCTATTGGTGTCGTCACATCCTACGATCAGATAAAAGGCCTCCTCACCCGCACCGACCTGGAAGGAAATATCCTCTGGCATCAGCGATATCCTGAGGTCAAAGAGATATGGTACTCTGAAGCCTTGCCTGATGGGGGTATCCTGCTCAGTGGTTCCCAGAACTTACTCACCCAAAACGGTTCGGACATTGTTATAATTAGAACCGATGCCCAAGGCAATGAACTCTGGAGACATGTGTTCTGGGAAGATGAAGATCCTTTTAATTCGAACAGTGAAACTACGGCCCCAATCTGTATCCTACAAGATGGCACCATCACTGTGATCACTCATAATATCGGCCTTGAGGAATTCGATTTCGGGAAGGGCCCTTGGTGGGTGAAACGGATCTAGGATAATGGAGATTCCTATACCATCTTGGAGGATTTCCTCTTCGACACACATAATGCCTACCATTATGCCTTTCAGGCCATCACCCTAAGTAATGGCAATGTGGCCTTCGTTGGACAGAACAACGATTACACTCATGATCCCATAAACTATGATTACAGACAAGCTACCCTGGTCATGCTCTCCCCTGAGCTGGACAGCCTTTATGCCCGTTATTATAACTTCTTCGATCTGGACGCATATAGCATTAAACCTTTCAGCAATTTCTTTGATATCGTAGAACTCCCAAATGGAGGTTTCGCTTTGGCCGGCAAGCAACAGCGTTCCTTTTCTGATACCATCGTACCAGGCCTTGATTATATCTGGACTCTTCGTGTGGACAGCATGGGCTGCATAGAACCCGGCTGTCACCTCATCAGTGGCCTTCAAGAGCAGATCATAGGCCTGGACGGCTCCATGACCGTATTCCCTAATCCTGTCACTTCAGGTCAAGCGCTGAGCCTTCAATTCAAGCCCCTAAGCACTGCCACCATGCCGTATAACAGCGAGGCTACGCGCATTCTCCTCTATGATCTTCAAGGTAGGCTGTTCTTTGAAGAAAAAATAGCTCCTACGGGCAGCAATGAGGGTTTTATCTTGAACCTGTCTCTCCCTCGCCTCTCCACTGGCACGTATAGCCTACACTGGATTTCAGAGAAAGGGGTCTGGTATGATGGGGAACAGCTTATGGTGGAGTGACCTGAGCCTTCTGAGTGGTATCTATTCTCTTGTTTTTAGCTCAAAAGATGGCTCTATCTATTCAAAGAAGCTCACCATAGAATAGAAGGTGAATTCCCTTAGCGCACCTCACTCCCATCATCTATGGCGCTTTCAGGACCAACGAATACCAGCTTTCCTGTTTCATCCTCGGCCATCAGAATCATGCCTTGAGACATTACTCCTCTGATTTTTCGCGGTGCTAAGTTGAGCAAGACGGTTACTTGTTTTCCAGGGAGTTCTTCGGGCTTAAAGTGTTTCGCGATTCCTGAGACCACCTGGCGTGTCTCTGTTCCCACTTTCACTTCCAAGTGAAGGAGTTTATCAGCGCCTTCCACAGGTTTTGCAGTCAGGATGCTTCCCACGCGTATATCCAGCTTGGAAAAGGTCTCGAAATCTATCTCTGCTTTCACGTCCATCTGTGCTGCTTCTTCTGCTATAGGTTCTTTGATCAATTTCTCTTTCTGGAAGGTGATTTCTTCATCTTCTACTTTCCTGAACAGGAGGCCTACTTCGCCCAGCGCTCCTCCTTTCACCACCTTGCCTTCAGCATCTAATCCTTCGCCCAACATGCCTTTCAGTTTTTCTGAAGTTCCAGGCAAGAGCGGCCCCATCACACGTATGAGATGAGCGATGATGCGAATGGATTCGAAAAGGATTTTCTTCACCCCTTCTTCATCGGTTTTAATGAGCTTCCATGGCTCTGTATCTGCCAAGTATTTATTCCCTATTCGGGCGCCCATCATTGCGGCCTGCATGGCTTCTCTGAACTTATAGGCTTGAATAGCTGTGGAAACCTCATCGGCATTCGTAGCGAAGAGTTCTTTCAGTTCTTCAGGTGTCTCTGACTCACTTGGCTCTGGTACTTTTCCTTCGAAATATTTTCCTGTGAGCACAAGGCATCTGTTCACGAAATTTCCCAGAATAGCCACTAATTCATTGTTCACACGGGCTTGATAATCATCCCATGTAAACTCACTGTCTTTTACCTCAGGCATGATAGAGGTAAGCACGTAGCGCAATTCTTCCTCACGGCCCGGCATTTCATCTAAATACTCATGCAACCATACCGCATGATTTCTGGAGGTAGAGATCTTATCTCCTTCCAGATTTAAGAATTCATTGGCAGGAACATTGACCGGAAGATTATACCCTCCGTGTTCCTTCAAAAGGATGGGAAAAATAATGCAATGGAAGACGATATTGTCTTTACCAATGAAGTGAATCAATTGTGATTCATCGTTCTGCCAATAATCTTTCCAGTCCTTTCCATTGGCCTCACAATAGGCCTTGGTGGCGCTGATATACCCTATGGGAGCATCAAGCCAAACGTAGAGCACTTTGTTTTTTCCTTGCTCCAATGGAACAGGAACTCCCCAGTCCAAATCACGGGTCATGGCGCGGGAATGCAAGCCTGAATCCAACCATGCTTTGCATTGGCCCATCACATGCTTTTTCCACTGATCAATGTCGTGGTGTGGCTTTCCGTCCAGTATGCCTTTTTCAATCCATTCTTTGATCCAACCTTCATGGCGCTCCATAGGCAAGAACCAGTGTGAGGTTTCCTTCAACTCAGGCTTTTCTCCTGAAAGCGTAGAACGAGGATCTATCAATTCAGTAGGTGAAAGTGAGCTTCCGCATTTCTCGCATTGATCTCCGTAAGCTGATGGGTTCTGGCAATTAGGACAGGTTCCTTGTATGTACCTGTCGGCTAGGAACATGCCTGCCTTAGCATCATAATACTGCTCGGTTGTCTTCACCTCGAAACTGCCGTTTTTCTCAAGCTCTAAGAAATAGGCCTGAGCGGTCTCTTTATGCAATTCAGAAGAGGTGCGGTGATAGATGTCAAAGGATATCCCGAAGCGCTCAAAGGAGTCTTTAATTAAGGCATGATAGCGATCTACGATGGACTTAGGATCTGTTCCTTCCTTCTGGGCGCGAATAGTTATCGCGGCTCCATGTTCATCACTGCCACATACCCAGACAACGTCCTTACCCAAGGCGCGCAAGTGCCTCACATAAATATCAGCATTCAGGTAAGCCCCAGCCACATGGCCTATGTGTAATGGACCATTAGCATAAGGGAGCGCGGAGGTGATCAAGTATCTTTCTGGCACAGTTTCTTGTAATAGTTGGCAAATATAGGTCTTGCCAAAGGAGGGGCCTTTGGAATTAAAATGGGAATTGAAATGCCCCTTCTACAAGCTCAGGGACCAGAATGGGAATGAAAATGAAAATGATGCTTGGAAGTGCTACGATTTTTTAAGCTTTGTTCGAGTGTTTTGAATGAAGTATGAGCTCAAAAGGTATCGAGAACAGCTTTTGACACGGCACAACAGGTTCTCGATACTATTCTTCGTTCCTCAGAATCACTCGAACAGAAGAATGTGAAGATGGAAATGAAGCATCCCCCATTACATTTTGAACTTTGAACCTTGAATTACTAATTCTTCTAGGGGCTATTCCAAGCGAATTAATACGTCCATTTGTATATGAGCTTTACTCTTCCTCCTTCTCTTCAAAAAGGCGATGCCATACGCCTCATTGCTACGGCTCGCTGGCTTGAGGAAACTTTGGTTCTTGAAACAGAATCTCTGCTCGCGCTTAAGGGATTCAAGACCTCACGAGGAACGCATCTTATGGCCCGTCATGGTCAGTTTGCAGGAACGGATAATGAGCGCGCTGCGGACCTTCAGGCTGCATTAGATGATGCTTCTATCTCGGCCATTTTTATCATGCGCGGTGGGTACGGAACACATAAAATCATGGACGGAATCTCCATAGATGGATTCAAGAAAAGCCCCAAGTGGATCGTGGGATTCAGTGATGTGACGGTGCTTCATGGATTTCTTCAGAATGCCGGCATTGCTAGTCTTCATGCGGCTATGCCAAGCACCTATTCAGGTGCTACGCAGGAAGCCATGGATTCGCTTTTCAATACGTTAGAAGGCAAGTTGCCTAGCTGGTCCATAACCACAGATTCTCGTTCCATTCAGGGGCAAGCTGAGGGGCGACTCGTGGGTGGAAACCTATCTGTTCTTTCAAGTATTCTGGGCACTGATTGTTTCCCGGTTCAAGAAGGAGACATCTTGGTTTTGGAAGACATTGACGAGATGATCTATCATATGGATCGCTTGCTTTTACAACTCACTCGAACTGGGGTTCTGAAAAAACTAACCGGCATCATCCTAGGTGGATTCACTGATCTGAGGGACAACACGAAAGCCTTTGGGTTCAGCTCAGATAATCCTTACGGTATGAGCGCTGAAGAGATTATTCTCAGCTATACACGAGCGCTAGGAATTCCAGTGATGGTAGGTGCTCCTGTAGGGCATATTGCTGATAACCGCGCCATGATTCTTGGGGCACAGGTGAAGATGAAGGTGGGGGAGAGAATTTCCGAACTTCTTTATTGATCAGAACGATTCGGGGTTCCTTTTATGAAAATGGGAATCTGCGCTCCTATGGAGATGCTCTGTTCGTTGAAAATGATTTTCTGAGAAGCTCTGTTCGGGGAGTCATCCATGAAGATGATGTTACTCATGTTCATAAAGCCAGTCTGGTGCTGATACTGAATGAAGAAGGTGTTTTTAACCCTGAACTTCACTGACACTTGTCCTGAAGTTCCCCATCCTGCTAGGTGTACCCAGTTTACGTAGCGCACATTATCCACGTACGCATCTGTCCAAGGTAGGGCTGCTCCTAGGGAGAATCCAAGCATGGCATCGGCATGAAGGGTTTGCTTTTTATTGGCCCAAAGCTCTGCATGACGCTCTATGGCGAAGCGCAAAAAGTTGAATCCGTTCGTGTGCTCAAGTCTGATGAAATCAGGGGCTAAATCGAATGTGGCATTATCGTATTCGCCTGCATACGTGGGAACGAAGTTCTCGCTCACTGTGCCGTCAATCTTCACGCGTTGACGCTGAGTGACCTTATATTTCATGTGATCCCAACCGCCTGAAATGGAGGTTTTTTCATTCAAGAAATACCCAACGCGAAAGTCGAATTGAGGAATTGTAAGACGTACTGGATTGAAATAGGTGTTGGTTTCATAGGGCGTAGGCGCATCATGTGCAGAGACATCATATAAGGTGAAGTCGAAGTCTTTGCCTTGAAACCGAATATCAGAATCCTGATAATGTGCTCGGTTATATCCCCAGGTCATGTAAAAGGAATGAGTTCGTTGATGAGCATTTTCAGTTTGCGCATTCAAGTGTACAACAGGAAGGCTCAAAATGGCCAATACGAACAGATGTAGTTTTTTCACGGGACAAAAGTAGGCTTGTTATTCGTTAGCATAGCATGAATTCTCAAGATCTCGCGAAATCAAGAAGTGCTTTTATATTTCCTCTATCTGCTTGTTTAAGTGCGTTGAGGTATTCTTTTCTTACGTCAGAATCCTCGTTTATTTGTAGGGATCCCAAGGTGAATGGTTCGTTTCCAAAGATGTTTTCGTTTATAATATCAGCTATCAATCTGCTGTGTCTTCCGTTCCCATTCGGAAAGCAATGTATGCTGACGATAGCGTGCTTGAATCGGATAGCAACCTCGTCCTTAGCATAGCTTTCTTCCTTTATCCAGAACTGCGCATCGTCACATAAACTCCTCGTTGCTTGCTGTATCTGCCACTTGTCTATTCCTAAGTTTTTGTCGCTAAGTCTATACTTTCCGGCCCATGACCACACTCCTGAATACATACGCTGGTGCACTTCTTTTATAAATACATCAGAAAACACGTGCTCTACTTTTAGTGTTCTACCTTGAATCCATTGAACGCAATCCTCAATATTCTTTTGTTCAAATTCGTCCAATTCCCAGCGTGTAGAAATGGTTTTTATCCGTAACCCTTGGGATTCATCCTCTTCAAGCGGGGTTTGCCCTGCGATATATTCAAAGTCTAATCCCACAATGTCTTCGGCATTTCATACGTGATTTGGAGCATGCGTTCTTCTATGGCTTCTTTCAATCTGATTTCAGAATTTTCTTGGCTTCTGCTTCATCTCGATACT
>CALFHF010000248.1 GCA_937875855.1 uncultured Flavobacteriales bacterium | reverse complement strand
GTATACACGCTACACTATAGCGCCTATCTTATCATAATCAGTGAATAGGCGCTACAAAGTGTAACTATCCTTTATTAGAGTGTGTCAAATGGTGAGGTGATATTTTGGAGGCTTTTTGTACTCACATGGGTGTAGATTTCGGTTGTCCTGCTGCTGCTATGTCCTAGCAACTCTTGAATATATCTAAGATCGGTGCCTGCCTCTAGTAAATGTGTTGCGTAGCTATGCCTGAGCCAGTGCAAGGTAGCTGGCTTTCTTATATTCGCTTTAGTGAGGGCCTGTTTAAGCACCTGCTGTAAACTCCTTGCATGATAAGGGCTTCCTTTCTTTTCCCCTTCAAACAACCAAGTCTCAGGCGTATAGCTTCTGTAATATTCTCTGAGCATCTCTAATATTTTACCTGACAAGGGGGCTATCCTGTCCTTTTTCCCTTTGCTCTGCCTTAGTATGATAATATCACGCTTAGAGTCTATATCACTCGGTTTTAAGTTGAGTAACTCACTTCTGCGAAGTCCGCAACTATATATCAGCGAAAGCATGGTCTTATGTTTTAGGTTGGTATGTGCCTGCACTATCATTTTCACTTCTTCCTTGCTCAACACGTTGGGCAGTAGCTTCTCACGTTTTGGACGATGTATGAGCTCAGGTCGCAGGCTTTTATTTTCAATGACGGTATAGAATAGTTTCACGGCATTCACTATCTGGTTTTGGTAAGAAGAGGATAGGTTATTCTTAAAAATGAAATCGTTGTTATAGGCTATAAGGTCATTCTCGTTTAGCTCATTTATTGCTTTGGTGTGATGAAACATTAGGAAGGACTTGAGGGCCTGTATATATGTTTTTATGGTGTTTTCACTATATCGCTTGCTCTTTAACCAACGTTCGAAAACATTTAATTTATCCAGCGTGTCTTCGCTTGGTTCAGGGATCGTAACTAGCTTGAATTGTTTGCGATAGACTTCATTATTCGGCAAGTGCCAGGCTTTCAAAGTAGCGCTCCAACGTGCTCCTTCCAATTTCTTGATACGGCCTATTAGCTCAGCGTCTTTCTCAAAATACACAGCTATGCGTTTTTCTTTCTTGTGGCTTACTATTTGCGCATTCCATTTCATGAGTTATACTCTTATTTCAATAGTAGTTCTTTTTCGGATACATACCGTATAAATCTATCTGCTGTGGTGTATTAAGCGTAACATAATCCGTTCATCTCTGTTCTACTTCTATCATTCAATGCTCCCTATTTTGGAAGGTGCTGCGCCCTTCCAGTACGTTTGCTTAAAAAGGACATCTAATCTTTATCCTGCAATATACATATGAACGTAAAGATTCGTATGAACGTAAGCTATACCTCATTCTGCTTATCTATTTAATGTGTTCATTCCATTTTCAATATATGCTGATATGTGATAAAAGATTCATGGCCTTGAATGAACTTTGCTTTTTAAGCCACAAAAAAAGTCCCACCAAAGGCAGGACTTTTTTAAAATATTAAAATGTGTTTTTAGATCACATATTCTCTATGATAGCATCTCCAAATTCAGAGCACTTCAGGAGCTTCGCTCCGTCCATGAGTCTTTCGAAATCATAGGTCACAGTCTTCTTAGAGATAGCTCCTTCTATTCCTTTTACAATAAGATCACCTGCTTTTTTCCATCCAATATATTCTAGCATCATCACTCCTGAGAGAATCACGGAGGAAGGATTCACTTTGTCCATTCCTGCATATTTAGGCGCAGTGCCATGAGTCGCTTCGAAGATGGCGATTCCTGTGCTGTAATTGATATTCGCTCCAGGTGCAATTCCTATTCCGCCTACAGCCGCTGCCAAGGCATCAGAGATATAGTCACCATTCAAGTTCAAAGTTGCAATCACTTCATACTCAGCCGGACGAAGTAAAATCTGTTGAAGGAATGCATCAGCAATAACATCTTTAATAATAATCTTATGGCCATCCTTGTTCATTACCTGCCATGGTCCTCCATCTAAATCTACCGCACCGAATTCTTTCTTAGCAAGGGCATAACCCCATTCTTTGAACATTCCTTCAGTAAATTTCATGATGTTCCCTTTGTGCACTAAGGTCACTGAATCTCTCTTTTGCTCAATAGCATATTCAATAGCAGAGCGCACAAGACGCTCTGTTCCTTCTTTGGAAACTGGCTTCACACCTAATGAGCAGGTATCAGGGAAACGGATGTTCGTCACGCCCATTTCTTCTATTAAGAATTTCTTCACTTTCTCCAACTCTGGAGTACCGTAATTCCACTCAATTCCAGCGTAGATATCCTCGGTGTTCTCTCTGAAAATAACCATATCCACTTTCTCTGGCTCACGCACTGGAGAAGGAACTCCTTCAAACCAGCGTACAGGCCGCACACACGCAAAAAGGTCAAGCTCCTGACGAAGCGCTACGTTCAATGAACGAATTCCACCACCTACCGGAGTGGTCAATGGGCCTTTAATAGATACAAGATAATCTCGCATATCCGTGAGTGTAGCCGCAGGTAACCATTCACCAGTTTTGTTAAATGCTTTTTCACCGGCATAAACTTCTTTCCAATGGATTTTCTTTTCTCCACCATACGCTTTTGCGACAGCTGCATCAAGCACGCGCACTGAAGCCGCCCAAATGTCTGCACCTATTCCGTCTCCTTCAATGAATGGGATAATAGGGTCATTAGGTACATTTATTTTTCCCTTACCGTAGGTGATTTTGCTTCCGCTCATTGATTAATAGGATTGTATTTTATTCGTAAAAAATGTTTCGCGAAGGTACTATAAAATAAGGCTAGGAATTTGAGCTAAAGACAGGCTCAATATTCTAGGTCCAGGTCGAATTGTTGGGTCATTTTCGTGAGCACAGGATTCTTCGCTGCCATCTCTTGGAATTGCTCCTTAGGCGTTCTGAATCCAATATTCCCTTTATCCTCGATATCTATAATCGATTCAAGTAAAAGTCCTGGATGCTCAAGTTCTGTTCTTAAGAAAGCCATGAGTTCAGCCTTCTCCGTGTTTAAGTCGCTACTCTGAACGTTATTTTCAAGCGTGATTCTGATTCTACGATCATCAAGGATTGTAGGTTCATTATTGGCTAGGGTAGAATAGAAGCTGAATTTGCCTTGCTCTTGCATACGCTCAGCATATTTCTTCCATGCGACATTCAAAGAGACCTTATCTATCTCTTGGCCATGATCAATAACCCTAGGTTCCTTTTTCTCATCTAATTCGTCTTGCTTGCTCTCTAATTCATTTAAAGAGAATACGCTGCTCCTGCGTTTTCTTGCACTGGCGATATGAGGTTGAGACTCAGCCGTTTGATTCTGTTCCTCCTCTGCTTTAGGATCTTCCTTTGCATGGTGCTCAGATACTTGAGGCTTTGGTTTCTCTAGTGCAGGTTTAGCGGGAGTTTCTACTGCCTTTGCACTAGGTTCATTGACATGAATTTCTACGGCTTTAGCTCCAGCAGTAGGAGTAGGTTCTGCTGCCTTGACTGGTGCCGCTTCAATGGGTTTTTTCTCTACTCGTTCAGGCCTGCTGGCCGCTATACGTGGGCTGCTGTCTGGAGTTTTTTTTTCAGTATAATCTCCTGTTTCCATAAACTTAGCGCAAAGCTGCATCAAGGTCAATTCAGTAAGAAGCCTCTTGTTTTTAGAGATGCGATACGCAAGTTCAGTCTTCTGAATCTTGTCCAACATTTCTACCAACTCCATGGCTTGGAACCCAGAAGATTGTTTCTGGTAGGATTCCTTCACTTGATCTGTAGTGTCGAGCAAGCGCAGGGTAGCTGGATCCATAGAGACTAGGAGGTTCCTCAAGTGCTCTGCTAATCCAAGTAAGAACATCAATCCGTCAAAACCACGCTGAAGAATCTCATCTAATATGAGCAGGCATTCACCTACTTCTCCTGCTAGGACATGGTCCGTGATGCGCAAGAAATAGTCATGATCCAGGACATTCAAGTTATCGGCAACTGCCTGATACTGAAGATTTTTCCCAGTGAAACTGACCATCTGATCATACAGTGAAAGCGCATCACGTAATGCACCATCTGCTTTATTGGCGATCAAGTGAAGGGCTTCATCTTGATACGTGACGTTCTGATCTTGCGCAATATGAGCAAGATGCTCTACGATGTCTTTAACCTGAATGCGCTGAAAATCATAAATCTGACAGCGAGATAGGATAGTAGGAAGTACTTTATGTTTCTCCGTAGTTGCCAAGATGAAGATGGCATGGGCAGGAGGCTCCTCCAAGGTCTTCAGGAAGGCATTGAAGGCCTGAGAGGACAGCATGTGTACTTCGTCAATTACGTAGACTTTGTATTTACCGAGTTGCGGCTGAATGCGCACTTGATCAATGAGGTTACGAATGTCATCTACGCTGTTATTTGAAGCAGCATCCATCTCGAAGATGTTGAAGGACATGTCAGTACCTTCAGGGATATACTTCGCGTTGATTGCCTTGGCAAAAATCCTTGCGCATGTAGTCTTACCCACACCACGAGGTCCGCAGAAGAGGTAAGCCTTAGCTAATTCTTCTGATTCTATGGCATTCATCAATGTAGACGTGATGCCTTTCTGGGCAACGACTTCACTGAAAATTGATGGCCTATACTTAAGTGCTGATACTACGAATCCTTTCTCCTCCATAACCTTACGAATTTAATGTTTCTAGGTGGGAGGGTGTTGTTGAGTTTTGCACAGCTGTTGATAGCCTTAATAATCTATTGATCAAGGAAATAGCCTTTTTATTGCACAAGGTCATGAACAGAAAATGAGCAATTCAGATGAGTTTTAATGCTATATAATTTGAATTCGAGATCAATGGATATACTTCATAGTCAAAGAGATGAATATCGCCAAATTGGTGCGTATAAACTTGTATTTTGATTAGATTTACTCGAATAAAAGAACTTAAAATGAAGAAGCTTTGTACGTACTTATGCATCTTGGCTCCGATTATGCTCCAAGCACAGGCATGGATTCAAGTATCGGATAAGCCAGGCGCGGCAATCCGGGGAGCATGCTCATTCGTTCTCAATGAGGAAGCCTATGTAGTAGGTGGATTCAATGGCTCTGTAAATGATGCTAGTCTTTGGAAATACAGTCCCAATGAAGATTCATGGAGTCAATTGAACAGTATTCCGCAGCCCATGAGATATGGAGCAAGCTTCAGCGTTGACGGAAAAGGATATGTGGTAGGAGGTATAGGTAGTGCGGGACATTCAAATCAGTTATGGGAATATGATCCTGATACCGATACTTGGCAATCAAAAGCTCAATTGCCAGGACCAGGAAGATATGGGGTTTTTAGTTTTGTTATCGATGATATTGCCTACGTTGGTTGCGGAAATTCTGGAAGTGCATTGGGCCCGTATCACAACAGTTGTTACAGATATTCAGCCGAGTTCAATGCTTGGATTGAGGTTGCTTCACTTCCTGCTTTACCTTCTTTCGGTGCAACCGGATTTTCATATGATGGATATGGCTATGTTGTTGGAGGTACTGATGTCAATGGTCAATCTTCAGCACTCTGGCAATATGACGCAGATTTAGATGCTTGGACTGAAAAAGAAGCGTATCCAAATCCTGTCATCTATCAATCTACCTTGTCAACGACACAAGGAGTTATAGTAGCAGGAGGCCCTAGTCCAAATAGTCATGAGGCATATCAATATATTCCTGCCAATGATCAATGGTATTTTATTCCACCTTACCTAGGTGGAGCCTCATATACTTCAGTCGCTTTTACTATAAATGACAGATACTTTATTGGTCTTGGGTATGATAGTTCAACGTCTGATTACTACAATGATCTTTGGGAATTAAAGGATCTGGAGCTAGTAGGCCTTCCTGTAATTGCTACACTGAGCTTTGAGTTTTTTCCAAACCCTTTTTCTCATCAGGCCACTGTACGTTTCAAGAGTCCCTTGGGACCTGCCTTAGTGAGACTGTACAGCATAGATGGAAGGTTGATTTCTTCGGTCCAAGAAACATATATAGATGTTCAATATATTTTTCAAAAAGGAGAATTATCCGTTGGACAATATTTCCTACAATTCGACTCTCAAACAGGCGTGTTTGAAAAACTTATCTCTATAGATTAAGATTCAAAGATGCCCTTGTTTTAGAATTAAGTCAGTCTTAGAAAAGGATCTCGCTTTTTTAAGAACTTTGAGCTTTAAATTAAGACCCTTTCATTGGAGAGATGACGCGTGAATAGAGGGCGAATTCAAAGAAAAGCTGAACATTTCATATGAAGCAAGAAGAAGTCAAACAGTGGTATAACCTCTTTGCTAACAAGCAAGCAAAGACAGGTACAAATCTCCGACACTATCAGATACTTGACTATCTCCGTAAATCCGGATTGAAAAAGGATCATACCGTTCTCGAAGTGGGATGTGGTATAGGAACTCTTACCGGTCTCATTCACGCGTTTTTGACTAAAGGCTCACTTGTAGCCACTGACATCAGTGACGAGTCTATTGTGATGGCAAGGACACTTATACCGGGGTCAGAAAAGATTGATTTTGTGGTGACTGACATGTCTGATTTCACCTATCAAACGACCTTTGATTTTATAGTGCTCCCTGATGTGATGGAGCATATACCTGTGGAACAGCATAAACAACTTTTTCTCAATCTGAGTAAATTGATGCACAAAGGGTCTGTAATCCTTATTCATATCCCTCATCCGAGGGCGTTAGATCATGTTAGAAAACATAGCCCAGAACGATTACAGATTATTGACCAATCCCTGAGCGCAGCTGAAATGCTGAATAATGCCTATGCCGCTAATTTGGTGTTGGACTCATATAAGAGCTATGCGCTCTTTAATTCAAAACCTGATTATGTATTGATCAAGTTAGAAAAGAATATTCCGTACGCAGATGGATACCTTCCCTTGAGTAAATCCAAGATTATTTTGAGGAAGACTAAATTGAGACTTATGTCTTTGTTCTCATGAGCTATATTGGAATCATTTCGTGATGGATTCCATCATCTATATCAGTCCAAGTAGGTCTTCTTTTGTTCGAAAGGATATAGATTTTCTTTCTAAGAGATATCGTGTGCTTTCACCTGATCATAATTGGAAGAACAAAGGGGCACTAGTATTTACATTCCTTAAACAGGCCTTTTTCCTTTTGTCATACATCAGAACGTCAAAAGCAATTGTCGTGATGTTTGGTGGGTATTGGGCTTTTTTACCCGCGCTTCTTGGGCGTGTCTTTAATACACCAGTTTTCATCATTCTTGGAGGAACTGATTGTGTGTCTTTTCCTGCTTTGAACTATGGGAATTTAAGAAAACCACTCTTAAGGACAGTCATTGGCTGGTCTTACAGCCTTTCTTCAAAACTCATCCCTGTTGATGATTCTTTGGTTAAACAGCACTATTCATATTCACACAGATATCCATATCCAGAACAAGGGTTTATGAGTTTTTTCCCCAACCTCAAAACTCCTCACCATGTAATCTATAATGGTTTTGATTCCAATCAATTTATCAGTCCTAAGGAACCCAAGGAGTTGAACAGTTTCATCTGTGTGGCCTCAGTCGACTCTATAATGAGATATACCTTGAAAGGAATAGACTTGATTGTAGAATTAGCCAACACTTTCAAGCAATGTAAATTCAAAGTAATAGGTGTCTCTGATGAATTGAATAAGCGTGTGAATCCTAATCTTGAAAACCTAGAATTCATCTCTTTTATAGATCAAACAGCTTTAGTTTCTTATCTCCAAGACTCCGAATTCTATCTGCAACTTTCTATTTCTGAAGGCTTTCCCAATGCACTTTGTGAGGCCATGTTGTGTGGTTGTATTCCCATTGGCTCGGGGGTAGGAGCCATACCAAAAATTATTGGAGAAACTGGTTTTGTAATCTCTTCTGACAAGATAATGGAGTTATGTGATACGTTTCAACGTATTCTTTCTTTATCCTCTGAAGAACGACTAGAGAAAGGTGCTGGTGCGCGTCAAAGGATAATCACTGAGTTCGATATTAAGAAAAGGGAAAGTGAGTTCTTCCAATTGGTTGAGCATGGTTGAATTTTAACCTCTATCCATCACGCGCTCCATGCTCTTCCACAATGCCTCAGCGGTTTTATCCCAGCTGAATTTCTCGCGCTGCATCCTTCCTTTTTCAATGCGCTCTCCACGCTTGGATGCATCCAAAAGGTCATGTATACCCAGCGTGATGCTTTCTACATTCCATGGGTCACAGTACACTGCTGCTTTTCCGCCTACTTCAGGCATAGAGCTTACGTTGCTAGTCAATACTGGAATCTCACATTTCATGGCTTCCAGAATAGGTATCCCGAATCCCTCAAATACAGACACGTAGGTTAATCCTTCAGCACTTGCCATGACCGTAGCTAGCTCAGCTTGGTCTAGCCTGCCGGTGAATGCTACATCTTCTTTGTAAGCTAGTGAAGAGAACAACTGTTCTTGCTCAGGACTCCACCATTTTTTCTCTCCGGTTAGGAGAAGTTTGACATTGCTATTGCTTTCTTTTTTGTAGGCATCAAAGGCGTGTAATAGTCTTCCAATGTTCTTGCGAGGTTGCAATGCTCCCACGTAAATTAGATATGGTGTTCCTTGGCTATATTTTTCTTGAGTATGCTTTTTAGTGTCAGCTGAAACTGGCTTGAATAGAGGGCTAGCTCCGTTATAAATCACATTTATTTTTTCAGCTTCTATTCCATACTGCTTCTGAATATCTGTCTTGGAGAATTCACTTACAGTTACTATTTGATTTGCCTTTTGAGCAAACTTTTTAAAATAATGTAAATGATACCATCGCGTAAGAAGTGGAAGGTAATCTGGGTAGTGCTCGAAGTTTATATCGTGGATTACTGATATCTGTGGAACAGAACTTCGTAAACTCAAAAGCCCATCAATAGACAAGAACAGGTCTGGCTTAAGTTCATCGAGTTTCGATTTCACTGACCATTCAAACCAGAGGTAATAAAGGAAAGGATGCCTTGCTTGGGGGAAGATCACATGGCCTGTCACATTGGAACCGTAAATGAATTGCTGATCAAAAGGCCGATCGAAAAAGAAATGAAAATCTACCTCAGGATGTGCTGTAGTAATACGAGATAACGTCTCATGTCCGAACCATCCTATGCCTTCTAAGCGATTCTTGATCAAAAGGCGTGTATTTACAGCGACAGATCTTCTCATTGCTTTAATGAGCTTTGATTCATCATTTTCTTAAGCGCAAGAGCAAGGGCTTCAGTCTGGAAGCTTCTTGAGAATTTCTTTATGTTCTCATTTGTTTGTGATTCTCCCTTTGAATGAGTGAAGTGGTCAAGCAGAGCTCGCTTCATTCCTTCCTTGTCTGAATAGTCAATCATAGGGCTCATCTTGCTTTCCTGAATTATTTTGCTTGCATCTCCAGCAATAGGCCCAATGGAAAACATGGGTCTTCCTGAGGCCAGATATTCAAATAATTTTCCTGTAAGAATCAGCTCGTTGTTCTTGGCCTGAGGAATAACGAAGAGAAGAAGATTGCTCTTACACATGGCCTCCACCGCACGCGCATGTGAGAGATGGTCTATGAGTTCTATGTTTTCGTTGGGCAGTAGAGCATTCAATTCCTCTATAATAGCATTGTCTTTTTTTCCAATAAGCCTGAGCTTGAAACGCTTGGCAAACTCAGTATTGGACTGAATTAATTCTGAGATGACATTCCATAACGTACTCACATTTTGATTGGGCTTGAGATTTCCCACATAACTCATCACGAAATGGTTCATATCTGGTGTAATTCCGGTATGAAAATCCATGCTGTCATATCCATTGTAAATGACTTGGATATCATCTCTTCGATTTGCGAATTCACGTTTCATTCCTTCGCTCACCACAGTCACGCTATCAGCAGTTTTCAAAATAAAATCTTCCTGCGCTTTGTGTTTTCTTAAAGAGGATTTCCACATGGGCATAAGCTCATGATAATGGATGTTGCTCCAAGGGTCTCTGAAGTCAGCGAGCCATATTTTTCCATATTTCTTCTTCAGTTCAGCGCCTATGAAATGTGTACTGTGCGGAGGTCCTGTGGTGATGATGGCATCTACTTCTGACATCAGCGGTATGGCCGCCTTTAAGGCATAATGCTTCCAGCCTTTGCGTGCGTCTGGAATGAAAAAATTAGCGCGCAACCATATGCCGAAACGCTGGATAAATGAGCTGGAATTTTTCATTCCGCTCAGACCTACGGAAATCTCATTCCCTTTTTTACCTCTTAGTGTATTAAAGATTTCAAAGGGCTCTAGCGTGTCTGTGTGAATTACTCGAAGTCCCTTTGGAATCTCTTTTAAGAGGCTCTCATCTCTGGAAGGGTAGGCACCATTTTTTACCGTGATAATGATGGGTTCTATTCCGAACTCAGGTAAAAAACGCGACATCTTTAACCATCTCTGTACACCTGGACCACTTCCTGGCGGCCAATAATAGCTGAAGATGAGGACTTTTTTCATGCAAGTTTTTTGGGCTTCAGTCCTGAGTAAGCTGCAAACATCATAAGCAGTACTAAAAGTATTGAACTGATATAAACAATCATGTTTCCAGTGGCCACACTCTTCGGTTCGAAACGGAAAATGACTTCATGTTCACCTGCCGGAATCTCCATTCCTCTGAGTACATAATTTACACGAACATGTTCCTGCCCATTTCCGTCTATATAGGCACGCCATCCTGGCTTATAATAGATGTCAGAGAACACCGCGAAGCCTGCTTGGTTGTTCTTCGCTTTAAATTTTAATTCCTTGGGACTGTATGAAATCAGGTCAATGGAAGCCAACGAATCAGCAGCGAAGGAAGTTCCCTTAATGGTAGCTCGAAAACGCTCATCGATTAAAACTGTGTTCGCTGGATTTAGATCATCTAGCGCTTTCATCTCTTCATTAGCATCTGCCACATATTGAAGGTCATTTACAAACCATGCATTGCCAAGCGCCCCTGTATTTGGAACTACGCTCAGTTGGCCTTGCTTATCTGGAGTAATGAAATATCGCGTGTTCAGCATATTCATCACCTCTCGGTTGTTCTTGTTCAACTGACCCTCAATCAATTCTTGATAACGACCCAGCTTAGCTCCATGATATCCGCCAAGAGACTTATGGAAATACGAGGTGCGGGAATCCTGATCTAAACGAGAGGTTAGGTTCAGCACTCTGAAATAAGGGTCCTTGTCTTTTGCAATTAATTGATCTGCAGGACTAGGTTGGAATTGACCTGCTAGCTCACGCTTAGACTTGAAATTTTCTTCAGTAACATAGCGTCTGTCAACAGACCACATATCAGCAAGGATAACAATTCCAAGACCAATGATCATATACTGAGATTTAATTTTCTCAGTGATAAATGCCCAGAGTAATCCTGCAGCCAGAAGTACTATGATCAATGAACGCATCACATCTGCTTTGAAAATAGCGGAGCGAGCTGCAGTCATGTCATCAAGGAATGAATTGGCACGTGCTTGATCTAATCCAGCAGATTTTAATTGATCAGAATAACTGGCCAGTTCACCTGACTTAAAAAAGTCAGTGAAGATACTTGGAGAGACGTACATCAATAGGAGAAGTGCTGTCAATCCTGCACTAATTCCATAGAAGATTTTAATACGTTCCTTCGCCCAAGCGCGTTCCTGAATCAATTTATGAAGTCCTACCATCGCAAGGAGAGGAATAACTAATTCAACGATTACTAATGTCATGGAAACCGCTCTGAACTTGTTATACATGGGGAAGTATTCCATGAAGAATTCAGTCGGTCCTAGGAAATTCTTTCCCCACGAGAGGATGAGGGCTAGTAGACCAGCAGACAGCAATCCCCATTTGAGCGGGCCATTGACCAACCAAAGTGCGAGAAGGAACAATAGGAAGATGGCGGCACCTACATAAACAGGGCCGCTGGTGAATGGCTGATCCCCCCAGTATTTATCCACGCTGCCCTGAAGACTTTGTCTATTCTGCGGAGAGACCGCATCCATAGCAACCTTCTCTGATCCTATGACACCTGATCCACCTCCTTTAAAATTAGGTACGAGCAGGGTCCAAGATTCTCCTATTCCGTAGCTCCAACCTGTGGCATATTCTATGTCTAATCCATCAGAAGCGGTCTCACTGTCTCCAGTGGTTAGTTCTGAGGCACCACGTATAGTAGAAGGGCTATATTCTGCCGTGGTCAACAGTCTGGAGGCTGACATTCCCAATGCGAGAATAGAAGCGAAAATGAATAATGCGCTCGCTTTCAGGATATGCATGAAAGTTCCTTGTCTCAATGAATCCACTAGGTAGAAAACACCAAGGATTACAATTGTCAGCAACATGTAGTACGTAATCTGCGGGTGGTTACTGCTGATTTGTAAGCCTAAGAACAGCGCGGTGACCACCGTCCCAAGCAGGTATTTTTTCTGTTGAAAAAGCAAGATAAATCCCCCCACAACAGCTGGCATATATCCTAGCGCAAAGGCTTTGGAATTATGACCTGCTTCTAGGAGAATAATGAAGTAGGAAGAGAATCCAAAGGCGATGGATCCCAACACGGCTAACCAAGGATCTATTCTCAAACTAAGCATGAGAATATAAAAGCCAATCATGTATAAGAACAAGGTTCCTAACCCGCCAGTAGAGAAAATCTTAAAAAGCGAATCCAACGGGCCGAGTACAGGTTTTGGGAATTTCGCTGAAATCTGGTATGCTGGCATTCCACCGAACATGCTATTCGTCCATAGCGCTTCTTCATCTGTAGCTTCTCTAAAATCAACAACTTCTTTGGACATACCCAAGAAATTCCGAGTATCTCCTTGGTCTAATTTCTTTCCTTGAAGTTCAGGGTAGAAGAAGACTGCGCTAATTCCTGCGAAAATCAGAATCGCAAACAAATGCGGAATCAGTTTTTTAAAATCAAGTCCTTTCATTGTAGTTAAATCAATGGTGTGTGCTTAGTGTCAATCGAAGCGGTAAATGATCGCTGTACCCTCCGTAATATTTATCTCGACCATAGGTCCTGTTTGGAAAGGAATCTTTGACATTCTTATCGTAATACATCATGAAATCTTTCCTGAAAATCTGCAGAGATTCTGCCTTGGTATAAATGCCTTTTTTCTTTAAAAGATCATCTGAAACGATGATTTGGTCTAGCATTCCCCAATCACCTTTATAGGTATACGTTCCCTTGTTCGCCTTGTCTAAGGCATAGGCAAGATTCACTAATTCCTGGTCTTCTTTTCCATCTTTGGCCACTGCGCCCAAGGAAGTAGTCAAGCTTCGATTATCTGGATAATCATTGAAATCACCCATGATGATGATCTGCGCTGTAGGTTCTTTGGACCTCACTTCGTCTACTTTCTTTTTCAAGGTATTCGCGGCATCCATTCTACGTTGCTCTGTCTCATCTTCTCCTCCTCTTCTTGACGGCCAATGGTTAACGAACACATGAAGATCTTCTTTGGATGCAGAACAACGCAATTGCGCATAAAGAATCTCTCTTGACGTATATCCTTTCTCTGAAAAATCAATACTAAGGAAGTCTTTTGAAATCACTTTGAACTGTGATTTATCATAGAGCAAAGCTACATCAATTCCACGGTGATCGGGTGATTCTTTGTGCACGATTCCGTATGTATCAGGCCTGATAGCTTGAGCAAGTGCTATGGTGACTTCATCATTTTCTACTTCACAAAGTCCAATAATCAAAGGAATTCCAGCGCCTTCATCCATAGCGCGAATTACTTTGGCAAGATTGGTAATCTTCTTCCCCATGCGTTCAGGTGTCCATTTATTCGCTCCTGCAGGAGTGAAGTCTTCGTCATCAGTTTTTGAGTCGTTTTTCGTATCGAAGAGGTTCTCAACATTATAAAATGCAAGACTCCATGTATCCGGCATTTCTCCCGGAGGTAAGCTTGATTGATTGCTTTTAGAAGCACACGTAATGAGTCCGAATGCAAGAAAAAAATAGAGAAGTTTATTCATCATTATCGTTTTACTCCTAACATTCTTAATAAGGCTCGAGTGACTTCTCGAAGTAATGTGTTTCCCATCTGACGTACCATAGTATTCTTAGACATGTTCTCGAACGTGCTGCTTTCCTTCACTTCTTTAGAAGCTTTACTGCGCTGACTTTTCATCTCCTTCGGGTGATCTTTATCTCCAGCTTTTTCAAGGCGTTTGGTCAGCAATTCATAAGCGCTCTTGCTGTCAATGACTTGGTCATACTTCTTCACTAGTTGAGAAGAATTAATGACGGCAGATATCTCTTTCTGTTCTAAAATATCCATACGTGAAGCAGGTGCTCGAAGCAAGGTTGCTGCAAGAGGAGTAGGAATACCTTTTTCATTCAAGGCAGTAACTAGCGCTTGACCTATTCCCATGCTAGTCAAGACTTCATCAGTCTTATAAAAGTCAGTAAGCGGGTAATTCTCTGCAGTTTGTTTAATGTTTTTTCTGTCCTTGGCTGTGAAGGCGCGCAATGCGTGCTGAACCTTCAACCCTAGTTGACTCAATACCGCTTCAGGCAAATCTGTTGGATTTTGAGTGACAAAGTAGATTCCTACCGCCTTGGAACGTATCAATTTCACAATAGCTTCTATCTGATCTAAGAGTGCTTTACTTGCATTGTCAAAGATCAGATGTGCCTCATCTATAAAGATGCAGAGTTTTGGTTTATCAGCATCTCCCTCTTCAGGGAAGGTGCTGTACACCTCGGCCAGCAAGCTGAGCATGAAGGTGGAGAAGAGTTTAGGCTTGTCTTGTATGTCGGTCAGACGGAGTATGCTTAGTACACCATTTCCGTCTTTATCAGTGCGCACTAGATCTTGTACATCAAAGGATAATTCACCAAAGAAATTCTCAGCTCCTTGCTGCTCTAATTCAATGATCTTACGCATGATAGTCGCAACGGATGCAGAGCTGATGGCACCGTATTCTGCCACTATTTCTGCTTTGCCTTCATTGATTAAGAATTGCAAAAGTTTCTTTAGGTCCTTAAGATTAAGCAAGGGCAAGTTGTTGTCATCACTGTATTTGAATACCAATGCAATCACGCCTTGCTGCGTGTCATTCAGCTCAAGAATTTTGGACAATAATACTGGCCCGAACTCTGACACTGTGGCTCTGAGTTTGACACCGGGCTCATTCGAAAGACTCAAGAATTCTATAGGGGATCCCTTCGCTTCATATGGATCAGCGATCATCTGATGTCTCCAGGTGATATGCTCATTTAGCTTTCCAGGCTGAGCTAATCCACTGAGGTCTCCTTTTAAATCCATCAAAAGACATGGAACTCCTTTCATGGAAAGTTGCTCGGCTATGATCTGTAATGTCTTCGTTTTTCCAGTTCCGGTGGCTCCTGCTATAAGCCCATGGCGGTTCATGGAACGAAGGGGGATTTTTACTTGCAAGCCTTCTACAGGCTCACCATCGAGCATGGCTGCTCCTATGATAATACTGTCTTTTTTGAAGGTGTATCCTTCAATGATGGCGGTTTTGAAATCTTCTTCAGACATATCTGAGTTTCTCTTTAGATGGCTCTAAAATAAAAAGTCCGATGCTAGCTTGTGCTGACATCGGGCTTAATGAGTGTAAATTCTTGTGAATCAATTGTAAACAGAGAACGTGATCTTCACATTCACCCTGTATTCATCCACTTTTCCGTCTTTTACTGTGCAGTTCATGTTCTCCACGAATACTGAGCGGATGTCTTTAACCGTCTTGGAGGCTTCCATGACGGCATTATTGGTTGCATCTTCCCAGCTCGTTTTGCCGTTGCTCAATACTTCTATCACTTTAAGAATAGCCATTTTCACTTTTATTTTTTGCAAGGACTTCTTTCCCTTCGGAGTATTCTGCTCTAAAGATAGCAATCCTCAAAAGGAGATTGAATCCATAGGGCATTCATTGATTTCTTAGGCAACGATTTTCAAAGGCTTCTTCACCTTCTGTTCTAATAACGCCATTTCTACCACTTCCATCATCTCTTCCACATAATGGAAGGTGAGTCCTTTGATATAACGTTCTTCAATATCCTCGATGTCTTTCCTGTTTGCTTTACACAAGATAATCTCCTTGATATCAGCACGCTTTGCTGCAAGGATTTTTTCTTTGATTCCACCCACTGGAAGTACCTTTCCTCTCAACGTTATCTCACCCGTCATGGCCAAGTACTTCTTGACTTTTCTTTGAGTGAATGCCGAGGCCAAAGCTGTCAACATAGTCACACCCGCTGACGGGCCATCTTTTGGAATTGCACCTGCTGGAACGTGAATATGTACATCCCATTTCTCGAAGATCTCTTGGTCAATATCCAAGGCGGTAGAATGCGCCTTCAAATATTGCAAGGCCAATGTAGCCGATTCTTTCATCACATCACCCAGATTTCCTGTCATCGTGAGTTTACCTTTTCCGCGCGTTAGGCTTGTCTCAATGAAGAGGACATCACCTCCAACAGAAGTCCAGGCGAGACCCGTTACTACACCAGCGACATCATTGCCTTCATAGCGATCCTTTTCATGAGCTATACCAAGAATAGCTTGAAGATCTGATGGCTTCACAGCTACTTCGTAATCTTCTTCCATAGCTAATTGCTTAGCACGATTGCGAACAAGTTTAGATACTTTTTTCTCCAATCCTCTTACACCTGATTCACGCGTGTAATCTTCAACAACGCGTTCCAAAACCTTGGCACTGATGCTGATCTGAGAAGCCTTGACTCCTGTCTCTCTTAATTGCTTGGAGATCAAATGTTTCTTAGCAATCTGAATCTTCTCTTCTACAGTATATCCATTCACCTCTATGACCTCCATGCGGTCACGTAATGCAGGGTGGATGGAGCTCAAACTGTTTGCGGTAGCCACGAACATAACTTTACTCAAGTCATAATCTTGCTCTACATAATTGTCATTGAAGGCATGATTTTGTTCAGGATCCAATACTTCTAACAACGCAGCAGATGGATCTCCTTGGCGATCATTACTCAACTTATCTATCTCATCTAAGACAAATAAAGGGTTTGATGTTCCTGCTTTCCTCAAGTTCTGGATAATCCTTCCAGGCATTGCCCCTATGTATGTTCTCCTGTGCCCGCGAATCTCCGCTTCATCACGCAAACCACCGAGTGACATGCGCACATACTTCCTTCCTACCGCCTCAGCAATAGATTTCCCTAGAGAAGTTTTTCCTACTCCCGGAGGGCCATATAGGCATAGAATAGGAGCCTTCATGTCCTTTTTTAATTTAAGGACAGCCAAATATTCTATGATGCGTTCCTTGACTTTCTCTAGCCCATAATGGTCACGATCAAGGATTCTCTGTGCACGCTTCAAGTCGAATTTATCCTTGCTGAATTCATTCCAAGGAAGATCAAGAAGCAATTCACAATAATTCAGTTGAACACTATACTCTGCACCTGCCGGATTCATACGTTCCAACTTGTGCATTTCCTTTTCAAAGGCCTTTGAAGTTTCCTTGCCCCATTTCTTCTTACCAGCACGCTTGCGCATTTCTGCTAATTCCTCTTCATGCGGATTATCACCCAATTCTTCTTGGATGGTCTTCATCTGCTGATGCAAGAAATATTCACGCTGCTGACGATCTATGTCCAGTTTTACTCGGCTTTGGATATCATTCTTTAGCCTTAAAACTTCACGCTCCTTGATCAGATTAGTTAAGACCGCTTTAGCACGTTTAAGCAAGTCAGATTCTTCTAAGATTAACTGCTTAGCAGCCAAATCCAAATTCATATTAGAACAAATGAAGTTCACTAAGAATCCATAACTCTCTATGTTCTTGATGGCAAATCCTGCTTCGCTCGGGATGTTAGGAGAAAGGTCAATGATTTCTTGAGCTACCTCCTTCATAGAGTCCACAGTCGCCTTCATTTCTGCATGCGATTTGGAATATCTCTTCTCGGTCAATTCAATGACCTTGGCCTTCATGTAAGGCTCTTCTTGAATGACTTCATCCAGCTTGAAGCGTTTCTTACCTTGAATGATAGCTGTAGTAGTGCCGTCAGGCATTTTCAAGAGCCTTAGAATTTGAGCTACCGTACCTACGTTATAGAGGTCTTCCCGATTAGGGTCTTCAAGTTCAGGATCCTTCTGAGAAACCACTCCGAAGAGTGTTTTCTTCTTCTTTGCCTCTTGGATTAGCTTGATAGATTTATCCCTTCCTACGGTGATCGGGATGACCACGCCTGGGAACAGAACAGTGTTTCTTAAAGGCAGGATGGAAAGCTCTGATGGGGTTTTCTCCGCATCGAATTGTTCCTCATCCTCTGAGGTTATCAATGGAATGAAATCGGTCTCTCCCTCTTTTCCGTCTGATAATCCGATTATAATTTCGTCTTTCATGTCATAAAACTAAGCAGCACAGCCATTATGTCAGGTATGCTGGATGTAAGCAATTTCGTTATTTGCCTGCAAGGACGAGAGAGACTAGGAAAGTCGCTCTGGGCCTAGTGGGCGCAACATAATCTTGACAATGCCTGTGCCACAGGCTGTTTTCTGCTATTATGACCTGAAAGTTGCAGTTTCTTTGAAGATGTGGCGCATGATTTCCTCATCACCTTCGCTGAATTCCATGTCCCTGCGTTGATATACCGCACGAGCCACTTCGAAGCTTTTCTCTAAATCGTAGACTTCGCGCTCGATTCCCATTCCCCAAGAGAAAGAAGGAACGAATTTCGGAGGGAATCCGTTGCCATAGATATTGGCATTGACCCCGACTACGGTTCCTGTATTGAACATGGTATTGATACTGCTCTTGCTATGATCTCCCATGACCAAGCCATGAAAAATCTTACCTGTTTCCATGAATTTCTTGTGGCGATAGCTCCATACTTTCACATTCCCGTAGTTGTTCTTCAAGTCGGAGGTATTGGTGTCAGCGCCCAAGTTGCACCAAGAGCCTATGACCGAATTTCCGAGGAATCCGTCATGACTTTTGTTAGAATAGGAATGAAGGATGCAATTGTTTACTTCACCGCCTACTTTACAATGAGGTCCTATAGTGGTGGCACCATATATTTTTGAACCCATTTTCAATGTCGCTCCTTCACCCAGAACGAAAGGCCCACGAATGATGCAGCCTTCCATGACCTCAGCATTTTTGCCAATATAGACCGGGCCAGTAGTAGTATTTATTATGGAAGCTGAAATTTTAGCACCTTCTTCCATATAGAGTTCTTCGCCATAAACAACATTGGTATCATCCAATTCTGCATCCAAGTGAAGGAAGAGCTGAATGTCTTGCGTAATGGCCATGCCGTTCAATGCAAAAAGGTCACCGGGGCTATTAATCTCTACTATTAACCCAGCATCCACCTCGGTCTTTTCGAATTTATCCATGCCGCCTGGCTTGAGTTGTTCCTTAGTACCACAGAAAGCGATGACCTGCCCAGCTGAGGTGATGCAGTGACCTTCCTTGAGGTCATATAACGTATGGATGAAGGTGGCTGTTGGCAATACGGATCCATCCACGTAAAGGCAAGCCTCCTTGGGTGGTTCTGTGCCAAAGGCTGGCATGAGATAGTCCTGGGTGAGCACAGAAACTGTCCCGCTAAAATGATGCTCCCATTTCTCGCGAATGGTCAATATACCTATGCGCAAGTCACAGACCGGACGTGTAAATGTCAATGGTAAAAGGTCTTCACGAGAAGGACCATCGAAGAGGACGATGTGGGGCATAGCGGTGTGTGTTTAGTGTGTGCTGTGAAATTAACATTCGTTCATGATTGGGAATGATATTCTTTGGTGATAATTGCTCGTTTTCACCTTAATAGCATAACATTTTAGCGTACATTGTATCTTGTTCAATCTTATTAATATGAAAGAAAAAGGAACTTGTTTATTGCTGTTTTCTCTACTTGTCAATTGCTATGCCTTTTCTAATATTCAGGTTTATGAAATTAATGGAAGCTACAGTACGGACGTTTACTATCAAAATAATGGATTTCCAATTTCAGTTTTAATTCCTATTCAATTTTTAGGCGAAGACATTGTTTTTTCTACTTATGTAAACGGCCTAACCATTACGGATGACATAATCGATGGTCCTCAGAGAAATATCGGTATTCTTTCAAATAGCAACCAAAATCCAGAAATCAAGTTTATTTGTCTTCCCAATGTAACGCTGTACGGAAATGCCAAGGTATTTGAGGATGGTGAAGTAATATCTTCTGAAACGATATATGATCAGCCGTTTGCTCGTTTGTTATGGGAACATTTTGAGGATGGTGCCACTTGGCCAAGTGCACCTGTAGCTGGAGATGCTTTGGGATGCGGATACCTTGGTTTTTATATCAACATTGCTGGGTCAAATCATTATGGATGGATAGAATTCATGATGGGTTGTCCAAACCAAGATTTGGAGGTAATCCGCATTGCTATTGAATCCACCCCTGAGACGCCAATTTTTGCTGGCGAAGTTAATTCTCCTATCGGTTCAGGTCCTTTCAATATTACTGGAAATGCCTTTGTTGATGATAATTCTAACGGAATTCTTGACAGCGGGGAAAATTTATTTGACCAGGCTATTTTGGACATTGGTATAGGAATGACCACTTATATAAATTATCAAGTATCAAATCCATTCAATGTAAATGCCTCTCAAGGAACTTACACCATTTCACCCAATTATAACGCTGACTTATGGTCACTATCGACTACAGATTCATATACAGTAGATTTAGATGCATTGAATCCCACAGCTTCAGGAATTGATTTTGGCTTTAGTCCCATAGGGACGGTGGAGGCCGTAAGTGCTTCCATTAATGCGCAATTGGCGCGCTGCAGTGAAGTGCGCACCCATACCATCAATCTAAATAACGATGGAAATACTTTGGTCAATGGTACGATGGTATACACCTTTGATGAATTATGCAGCTATGTAGATTGCTTTCCAATGCCTGATTCAGTAAGTGGAAATAATATCTATTTCAGTTTTGCCGATCTGAATTACTATGAAAGCCTAGCTTTCCAAGTGAACCTCATGATGCCAGATGCTGGGTCTGCAGGCGAATTCATGGATTTCTTTTTGACTGTCAGGAATGAAGCGGGAATAGAGATTGCCAATGGCTATGTCTCAAGCATGGTGAGCTGTTCCTATGACCCCAATGACATTACAGAATTCAAGGGCTGGACCGAGAACGGATTCTTCCTCGCGGGAGATCGATTAGAATATTTAATCCGTTTTCAGAATACGGGAAATGACACCGCGTATAATGTCTCCCTCGTAGATCAGCTCCCTGCCGGATTCGATTTTGAGAGCTTGCATGCCATCGCATGGTCACATCCTTGTCAATCCTATCTCACTACCGATGGGCAATTGAATGTGCTCTTCGAAAACATCTTCCTTCCAGATAGCGGGGCCAATGAACTGGCCAGCCACGGATTCTTCCGCTTCAGTATCGCTACGGAGGAGAGCTTGACTGAGGGAGATGTCT